>NZ_JUNW01000052.1:0-202 GCF_001075675.1 Streptococcus oralis | reverse complement strand
TTCTAAGGTAGCGATTAAATCTGAGCGAACTTTTGCTGCTTCTTCCGCCGCTTCCTTGTCAGCTGCAGCCAGTTTAGCTTGATCTTGACCAGAAAGTTGAGATTGAGTTTTCGCTTCAGCTGGACTTACCTGATCGCTATCCTCTGCCAAGAAGTCTGCTAACAAGTCTGAGGTGTCGAGCTCACCCTCTTCGATGGCTTTC
>NZ_JUNW01000051.1:0-544 GCF_001075675.1 Streptococcus oralis | reverse complement strand
TTCTAAGGTAGCGATTAAATCTGAGCGAACTTTTGCTGCTTCTTCCGCCGCTTCCTTGTCTGCTGCAGCCAGTTTAGCTTGATCTTGACCAGAAAGTTGAGATTGAGTTTTTGATTCGGCCGGTGTTACTTGTTCGCTGTCTTCTGCCAAGAAATCTGCCAATAAGTCGGAGGCATCAATGTCGCCATCTTCGATGGCTTTCAAGATGGCATCTTTGCCAATCACTTCTTTAGCTGCCTTAATAGCTGCTTCCTTATCAGTGATAGTAGCATCCTTGTTGATGTCATCAATGGTTGATTTTTCGATACCTTCAAGGGCAGTCAACAATTCGCTGTGAGCCTTAGCTTCTGCAGCTTGTTTAGCCTCTTCTTCTTTCTTAGCTTCTTCTACTGCTTCCTTATCTGCTGCAGCAAGTTTGGCTTGGTCTTTGCTTGAAAGTTGAGATTGAGTTTTTGATTCGGCCGGTGTTACTTGTTCACTGTCTTCTGCCAAGAAGTCTGCTAACAAGTCTGAGGTGTCGAGCTCACCCTCTTCGATGGCTTTC
>NZ_JUNW01000050.1:0-19986 GCF_001075675.1 Streptococcus oralis | reverse complement strand
TTCGAACCCGTGTTACCGCCGTGAAAAGGCGGTGTCTTAACCCCTTGACCAACGGACCATCTATCTGTAGCAGATATAACCATTATATCAATTTCTTACTAATTGTCAATCACTTTTTAGATTTTTTCTCTAGAATATCTTTTAGTTTGCGAATTTTCAAACGAGTGATGGGGCAGCGATGATCTTCATAAAAGACAACTTCTAAATTCTTTCGATCAATTTCTCTCACATTTCCTACATTGACAAGGAAAGATTTATGGGAGCAATAAAATCGCTGGGTATGTTTGTCCTTTTCCTGAATATCTGTCATAGTTCCATAGAATTCTTTAGCAAAATTCTTACCAATAATCCGAAGTTTATGAGAAACTCCTGTGGTTTCGATATACAAAATGTCATGGTAAGGAATTTTCAAATCATTTCCTTTATAGTTGTAATCAAAATAGTCTACAACATCTTCGTTTTCAAGCAGCATGCTCTTAGTGTAAAAAATACTCTGCTCGATGCGTTTTTTGAACAATTCATCATTGATATCTTTATCAACAAAATCTAGGGCTGATACCTGGTATTTATACGTTAAGGTAGCAAATTCAGATCGACTGGTAATAAAGACAATAATAGCATAAGGATTGTGATGACGGATAAACTGAGCCACTTCAAAGCCTTTTTTCTCGATTCCATGAATATCAATATCTAGGAAATAAAGCTGGTTTACTTCATCATTTTTGATATATTCCTTAAACTCACGAACTTTTCCTGTTGTCTTATATGAAATAGGAATATTCGATTCCTCAGAGATTTCATTCAATATTCTCTCTAGTCTCACTTGATGTTCAATAACATCTTCTAAAATTAATACTTTCATTCGAATTCCCTCTTAAATCTAATAATTTGTCTAAATGTGTTGTCTTCCATCTCAGTTTCTAAGATAATGTTGTCATACTTATCTAAGATCTCTTTGACATTATTAAGCCCTAGACCTCTATTTCTTCCCTTGGTAGAAAAACCTAAGGCAAATAGATCCTCTGAAGGCGTCATAGTGATTTTGCATGAATTCTGGATAACTATAACTGTTTCAAAATCCATTTTAATGACTGCAACTTCCATTTGTTTCAAGTAACTATCTGCAGCACCTTCAACGGCATTGTTTAATAAAATGCTCATGATACGAACAAGATCAAGTAAATCTATTGACAGTCTGGTAATGATATCCTTTACTTCCAATGTAAACTCTACATCATTTTTTCGTGCATAGACAATCGATTGAGCAATTAAACTTCGTAAAGCAGAATCTTCTATGTTGTTCAAATCAAAGTAAGTATATTTTTCTGACCTCAATTTCTGATTTGCTTTTACTAAGACTTCATTGTAAATCCTGTTAATTTCTTGTAAATCTCCACTGTCAATCGCCATTTGCATGCTGACAAGCATCCCTGCATAGTCATGACGAAAACCTCGAATTTCATTATACAACTCCACAATTTCATCAGTATAAGTCTGTAAATGTTTTTGTTCAAATTTCTTTTGTTTTAGAGCAATCTCTTTTTCAATTTGAACCTTGTGAGAATTCATTGCAAAGAAAATCAATAACAAGCAAATAAAAACAATGGTTGATAAAATACTTCCGAAGCTATTTAAATGATGAGTTGTACTTACTATATCTGAAATAAATAATAAGATATGCAAACCAAAAAAAGCAACTATTACTTTTTTTAAAAAAGGATACAGATAATCTTTATCAAAATATTTAATATCCAGATGAAAATAACGAATTATTATTAGAATAGAAAAATAAGTCATTAACAATACTACTAAAAGGAATGTACTTTTATAGTGTAATACTACTTCATCTCCTATTATAGAAGATAAGGTTACGGATATAAAAGTATGAGTACTGTGATATAATAAAGACAGTAGTAAACTGATAAAAATAGCTTTGTATTTTTCAGACTTCTTTAACTTTCTTAAATAAAGGTACACAACCAAAGGAAATAAAAATTTAGACAAAGCAAAACTATTAGAAAATACTAGTGTAATAATTTCTTCAAGTATAAAAACTGAGATACATGTGTAACAGAAAAAAACAATTTGTTCTTTTCTATTTATTTTACAAATCCACTCATAACTTTTGCTAATGATGAGAAAATAAAAAATAGCTATCCCTAATCCAAATAAATCCATTACTCTCTACCTTTATTTCATTACTTTCTTCTTGGAAAAATAAGATTACGAATTGTTTCTGAAATTCTCCAATCTCCACCTCGAATCTCCTGCAATTCTGCCTCTGTTACTTCTTTAAATTGTTCCAACTTTACTGTATTTTTCATAATGAAATCTCCTGTATTATTTTTTCTTGTAAGTTAACTTACACACCTATTATACAAAATGAAGACCATGTAAGAAAAAATTCTTCCCAACTGTACATTTTTGCACCTGAAACGCACTTTTTTAAGAAAAAAGCTGGGAGTAATCCCAGCTTCTTCTCTAATGTACTGATCCCAGCAGGATTCGAACCTGCGACCGTTCGCTTAGAAGGCGAATGCTCTATCCAGCTGAGCTATGAGACCTAACATGAACATTCTATCAAAAAACAAGAGTTAAGTCAATCTTCTATTTGTGATAAGGAGATCCCTGCTGAATTGTAAAAGCTCGGTAAATTTGTTCAACTAAAACCAATCTCATTAACTGATGTGGTAAGGTTAGACGTCCGAAACTGACAGAAAGATTAGCCCTATTTTTTACACTAGGTGCCAGACCTAAACTTCCTCCAATGATAAAAGTAAGAGTTGAGTAGCCTTTTATATAAGCCTCTTCTAATTGCTTACTAAATTCCTCTGAGGAGAATGTTTTTCCTTCTATAGCCAAGACAAGGACAAAATCCCTTTCTCCAATTTTAGAAAGAATTCTAGCACCTTCTGTTTCTAAGATTTTTTGATTTTCTATTTCACTAGCTTTATCAGGTGTTTTCTCATCAGTGAGCTCAATCATCTCTAATTTGGCGAAACGTGAAATTCGTTTGCTATATTCAGCAATACCATCTTTAAGATATTTTTCTTTTAATTTTCCTACTGTTACAATTTTTATTTTCATTCTTCTATTTTATCATATCCACACTTTATTTCACATCTTATACACAAAAAAATCATTCAAAATTACTAGTGAATTCACAGAATAAAGCGAGTTATCCACAACTTGTGTAAAACTTTAAGCTTTTAAGTTTGGATTAAGTTAATAGGTTTATAATCTGAGTAAATAAATAACAAACGGAGGCGTTTATGAAACACTTACAAAAATTTTACAAAAAGGGAGTTAAAGTTCTTGTAATCATTCTAATCGGATTTTTAAGTGGTGCCTTAGGAAGTTTCGTAACATTACAACTTTATCAAAAACAAGGAAATCAAGCTACGAATAATAATTCTGGCACTGTCACTCAAACATCCTATAAGAATGAAAATTCAACCACTCAAGCAGTAAATAAAGTTAAGGATGCTGTTGTCTCAATCATTACTTATTCTTCTTCTAGCAGTAGACAAAGTAGTGTATTTAATGCTGATGAAACTAATTCTGATTCAGACAATCAACAAATCGCAAGTGAGGGATCAGGTGTTATCTATAAAAAGGATGATAAAGATGCCTATCTTGTAACCAATACTCACGTTATCAATGGAGCTTCAAAAGTTGATATCCGCTTAGCAGATGGTACCAAGGTTCCTGGTGAAATTGTCGGATCTGATACCTTCTCTGATATTGCTGTCGTTAAAATTTCTTCAGAAAAAGTTACAACAGTGGCAGAATTTGGGGATTCAAGTCAACTTAGTGTTGGAGAAACAGCGATTGCTATCGGTAGTCCTCTAGGTTCAGAATATGCTAATACAGTTACACAGGGGATTGTTTCAAGTCTTAATCGAAATGTTTCTCTAAAATCTGAAGATGGTCAAGCTATTTCAACAAAAGCCATTCAAACAGATACGGCCATTAACCCTGGTAACTCTGGTGGTCCACTTGTAAATATTCAAGGACAAGTAATTGGTATTACATCAAGTAAAATTGCAAGTAATGGTGGAACATCTGTAGAAGGTCTTGGTTTTGCAATTCCTTCAAACGATGCACAAAATATCATTAAACAGCTTGAAAGTGATGGTAAAGTGACTCGTCCTGCTCTTGGAATTCAAATGGTCAATCTGTCAAATGTTGGAGCTAGTGATCTTAGAAAACTTAACATTCCAAGTGGCCTCACTTCAGGTGTAGTTGTTCGATCTGTTCAAAACAATATGCCAGCAAATGGACATCTTCAAAAATACGATGTCATTACCAAAGTTGACGACAAAGAGATTGCCTCATCAACAGACCTACAACATGCTCTTTACAATCATGCTATTGGAGATACGATCAAAGTAACCTACTACCGTAACGGTAAGGAGGAAACAACTTCAATTAAACTAGATAAGAATTCTAGTGATTTAGAGTCTTAATTGACATCAGTGTAAAGAAAACTTTACAGAAAGTAAAAGATATGTTAGTGTAGAATCATGGAAAAATTTGAAATGATTTCTATCTCTGAAATACAAAAGAATCCTTACCAACCTCGAAAAGAATTTGATGTAGAAAAATTAAAGGAATTAGCTCAGTCAATCAAAGAAAATGGGCTCATCCAACCAATCATCGTTCGTCAATCTCCTGTAATTGGTTATGAAATCCTTGCAGGAGAGAGACGATATCGGGCTTCTCTCTTAGCTGGTCTTACTTCTATTCCAGCCGTTGTAAAGCACCTCTCAGATCAGGAAATGATGATTCAGTCTATCATTGAGAATTTGCAGAGAGAAAATTTAAATCCTGTTGAAGAAGCACGCGCCTACGAATCTTTAGTAGAAAAAGGATTTACTCACACTGAGATAGCAGATAAAATGGGGAAATCTCGTCCTTATATCACTAATTTTATTCGTTTGCTTTCCCTACCAGAATATATCTTAACTGAAGTAGAAAATGGAATAATCTCTCAAGCGCATGCACGTTCACTAGTTGGTTTGGATAAGAAGCAGCAAGACTATTTCTTTCAACTAATCAAAAATGAAGATATTTCTGTGAGAAAGTTAGAAGCACTTCTTACAGATAAAAAACACAAGAAGCAAAAAAAAAGTGATTCTTTCATCAAAGACGAAGAAGATCAATTAAAAAAACTACTCGGTTTAAGTGTAGAAATTAAACTTTCAAAAAAAGATACTGGAAAGATTATTATCTCCTTTTCAAGTCAAGAAGAATACGATAGAATTATTAACAGCCTGAAATAAGGCTGTTCTTTTATTTTCTCAACACACAAATTTATCCACCAATTTTTTTATCAAAAAGCCTACTAAATCAAGGATTTTCTTATTTATCCCCAACCTGTGGATAAATACTGCTAACATTGTGGATTCTTTTCCCCAATCTGTGGAAAAATCCTACTATCTATGGTAAAATAAGTCTAGCACTAAACTACTAAAATCATAGTAAAGGAGGAAAATTAGTTGAAAGAAAAGCAATTTTGGAATCGTATTTTAGAATTTGCTCAAGAAAGATTGACTCGATCTATGTATGATTTCTATGCTACACCTGCTGAACTCATCAAAGTAGAAGAAAATACAGCTACTATATTTCTACCGAGATCAGAGATGGAAATGGTGTGGGAAAAGCAATTAAAAGATATTATCATTGCTGCTGGTTTTGAAATTTATGATTCTGAAATCAAACCTCACTATATTTTCACTAAACCTCAGAGTACAGAATCTCCTCAAGTAAATGATACGAATAGTGTCTCTACTTACGATTACACACCTGCACTACCAACGATTCCCTATTCCGAAACAGGGTTAAAAGAAAAATATACCTTTGATAACTTTATTCAAGGTGATGGGAATGTTTGGGCGGTGTCTGCTGCACTAGCTGTATCTGAAGATTTAGCTCTGACCTATAATCCTCTTTTCATCTATGGAGGACCTGGTCTTGGAAAGACTCACTTACTCAATGCGATTGGAAATGAGATTTTGAAAAATATTCCTGATGCGCGTGTCAAGTACATTCCTGCTGAAAGCTTTATCAATGACTTTCTTGAACACTTGCGACTTGGGGAAATGGAAAAGTTCAAAAAGACTTACCGTAGTCTTGATCTCTTGTTGATCGATGATATCCAATCTCTCAGTGGCAAAAAAGTCGCGACCCAGGAAGAATTTTTCAATACCTTCAATGCTCTTCATGATAAGCAGAAACAGATTGTCCTAACCAGTGATCGAAGTCCTAAACACCTAGAAGGCCTTGAGGAAAGACTTGTTACACGCTTTAGCTGGGGATTGACGCAAAATATCACCCCTCCTGACTTTGAGACACGTATCGCCATTCTTCAAAGTAAAACAGAGCACTTGGATTACCATTTCCAAAATGATACTCTAGAATACTTGGCTGGCCAATTTGATTCAAATGTTCGAGAATTAGAAGGAGCAATCAACGATATCACTTTAATTGCCAGAGTGAAGAAGATTAAGGATATTACTATTGATATTGCTGCGGAAGCTATTAGAGCACGTAAGCAAGACGCCCGCCAGATACTTGTTATTCCAATTGAGAAAATCCAAACTGAAGTTGGTAATTTTTATGGAGTGAGTGTTAAAGAAATGAAAGGTACGAGACGAGTTCAGAACATCGTTTTGGCACGTCAGGTTGCTATGTATCTAGCTAGAGAACTGACAGATAACAGTCTTCCAAAAATCGGAAAAGAATTTGGCGGAAAGGATCACACCACCGTTATTCATGCCCATGCTAAAATCAAATCATTGATTGACGAAGACGATAATTTACGTTTAGAAATAGAAGCAATCAAAAAGAAAATTAAGTAGCTTGTGGATAAGTTTTCCTTTCTTATCTTTTTTATCCACATTTTTTAAACAAGCTTAGAAGCTTAAGTTTACTAAATAGCACTCAGTTTTCCACAGAATTCACACACTCTATTATTACTATTAACTTTCTAATACTAAAAATAAATAAAGGAGAATCCATGATTCATTTTTCAATTAATAAAAATTTATTTCTACAAGCCTTAAATACCACAAAACGAGCAATAAGCTCTAAAAATGCTATTCCAATTTTATCAACAATCAAAATTGACGTTACCAATGAAGGAATTACTTTAATTGGATCAAACGGTCAAATTTCTATTGAAAATTTCATTTCTCAAAAGAATGAAGATGCTGGTCTCTTGATCACTTCTTTGGGTTCGATTCTTCTTGAAGCTTCTTTCTTTATCAATGTGGTATCCAGTCTTCCAGATGTAACGCTAGATTTCAAAGAGATTGAACAAAAACAAATTGTCTTAACCAGTGGCAAATCAGAAATTACTCTAAAAGGAAAAGATAGCGAACAGTATCCACGAATCCAAGAAATTTCAGCAAGTACTCCTTTGGTTCTTGAAACAAAACTGCTCAAGAAAATTATCAACGAAACAGCCTTTGCTGCAAGTACGCAAGAAAGTCGTCCAATCTTAACAGGTGTCCACTTCGTATTGAGCCAACACAAGGAACTAAAAACAGTTGCGACAGACTCACACCGCCTTAGCCAGAAGAAATTGACTCTTGAAAAAAATGGTGATGATTTTGATGTGGTGATTCCTAGTCGTTCTCTACGAGAATTTTCAGCTGTATTTACGGATGATATTGAAACTGTGGAGATTTTCTTTGCAAATAATCAAATCCTCTTTAGAAGCGAAAATATTAGCTTCTACACTCGTCTCCTAGAAGGAAACTATCCTGATACAGATCGTTTGATTCCAACAGACTTTAACACTACAATTACTTTTGATGTGGTTAATTTGCGTCAATCTATGGAGCGTGCACGTCTCTTATCAAGTGCGACTCAAAATGGTACTGTGAAGCTTGAAATTAAAGGTGGAGTTGTTAGCGCCCATGTTCACTCTCCAGAAGTTGGTAAAGTAAACGAAGAAATCGATACGGAGCAGGTGACTGGGGATGATTTGACTATTAGTTTCAACCCAACTTACTTGATTGATTCCCTCAAGGCTTTAAATAGTGAAAAAGTCACTATTAGCTTTATCTCAGCAGTTCGTCCATTTACTCTTGTGCCAGCAGATACTGACGAAGATTTCATGCAGCTTATCACACCAGTTCGTACAAACTAAGAGAAAGAGGTTGAGCCTGGCTCGCCTCTTTTATGATATAATCAAAAAAAGAAAAGGAGAGTAGTATGTATCAAGTTGGAAATTTTGTTGAGATGAAAAAACCTCATGCTTGCACAATTAAATCAACAGGTAAAAAAGCTAATCGTTGGGAAATTACACGCGTAGGGGCAGATATCAAAATCAAATGTAGCAATTGTGATCACGTTGTTATGATGAGTCGCTATGATTTTGAACGAAAAATGAATAAAATTATTGACTAAGAACTCTTAGTTAGAGGGTTAGCAAGTTTTTCCTTTTTGTGTTATAATGTTAGGGATTGAAATGAGAACGGAGAATGAGAAACTATGGCTTTAACAGCAGGTATCGTTGGTTTGCCAAACGTTGGTAAATCAACCCTTTTTAATGCAATTACAAAAGCAGGAGCAGAGGCGGCAAACTACCCATTTGCGACTATTGATCCAAATGTTGGGATGGTAGAAGTTCCAGATGAACGCCTACAAAAACTAACGGAAATGATTACACCTAAAAAGACAGTCCCAACAACCTTTGAATTTACAGATATTGCAGGGATTGTAAAAGGAGCATCAAAAGGAGAAGGTCTAGGTAATAAATTCTTAGCCAATATCCGTGAAGTAGACGCGATTGTTCACGTAGTTCGTGCTTTTGATGATGAAAATGTGATGCGCGAGCAAGGACGTGAAGACGCCTTTGTGGATCCACTTGCAGATATTGATACCATTAACCTAGAGTTGATTCTTGCTGACTTAGAATCAGTTAATAAACGCTATGCGCGTGTAGAAAAGATGGCACGTACGCAAAAAGATAAAGAATCAGTAGCAGAATTTAATGTTCTTCAAAAGATTAAACCAGTCCTTGAAGATGGAAAATCAGCACGTACTATTGAATTTACAGATGAAGAACAAAAGGTTGTCAAAGGTCTCTTCCTTTTGACCACTAAACCAGTTCTTTATGTTGCTAATGTGGATGAGGATGTAGTTTCAAATCCAGATTCTATCGAATATGTGAAGCAAATTCGAGAATTTGCAGCGACAGAAAATGCAGAGGTAGTAGTTATTTCTGCGCGTGCTGAGGAAGAAATTTCTGAGTTAGATGATGAAGATAAGCAAGAGTTTCTTGAAGCACTTGGCTTGACAGAATCAGGTGTTGATAAGTTGACTCGTGCAGCTTACCACTTGCTTGGACTCGGAACTTACTTCACAGCTGGTGAAAAAGAAGTCCGTGCTTGGACCTTTAAGCGAGGGATGAAAGCTCCTCAAGCAGCTGGTATCATCCACTCAGACTTTGAAAAAGGTTTTATTCGTGCAGTAACCATGTCATATGAGGATCTAGTGAAATACGGATCTGAAAAGGCTGTAAAAGAAGCTGGGCGCTTGCGTGAAGAAGGAAAAGAATATATCGTTCAAGATGGCGATATCATGGAATTCCGCTTTAACGTTTAATAATATTTAATAAATAGTGTCAATTAGGTTGGAAAAAAATTCCAACCCTTTTGGCTTTTGAAAGGAAAAATAAATGACCAAATTACTTGTAGGATTGGGAAATCCAGGGGATAAATATTTTGAAACCAAGCACAACGTTGGATTTATGTTGATTGACCAACTAGCTAAAAAACAAAATGTCACCTTTACACATGACAAGATATTTCAAGCTGACCTAGCATCTTTTTTCATCAATGGAGAAAAAATTTATCTCGTCAAACCAACAACATTTATGAATGAAAGTGGAAAAGCGGTTCATGCTTTATTGACTTACTATGGTTTGGATATTGAAGATTTACTCGTTATTTACGACGACCTTGACATGGAAGTCGGGAAAATTCGTTTAAGAGCAAAGGGCTCAGCAGGTGGGCATAATGGTATCAAGTCTATTATTCAACATATAGGGACTCAGGTATTTAACCGTATTAAAATAGGTATTGGAAGACCTAAAAAAGGCATGTCGGTTGTTCATCATGTTTTAAGTAAGTTTGAACAGGATGACTATGTGGGTATTTTACAGTCTATTGACAAGGTTGACGATGCTGTAAACTACTATTTACAAGAGAAAAACTTTGAGAAAACAATGCAGAGGTATAACGGTTAAATGGTGACTTTATTAGATTTATTCTCAGAAAATGATCAGATAAAAAAATGGCATCAAAATCTGATAGATAAGAAAAGACAACTAATACTTGGTTTATCAACGTCTACCAAGGCTCTTGCAATTGCAAGCAGTCTAGAAAAAGAAAATAAGGTTGTGTTACTGACCTCGACTTATGGTGAAGCAGAACGAATTATCAGTGACCTTCTTTCTCTCTTAGGAGAGGAATTTGTCTATCCATTTTTAGTAGATGACTCTCCTATGGTAGAGTTTTTGATGTCTTCGCAAGAAAAAATCATTTCGCGGGTTGAGGCCTTGCGTTTTTTGAGTAATCCGTCTAAGAAAGGGATTTTAGTTTGTAATATTGCAGCGAGTCGATTGATTCTACCCTCTCCGACTAGATTTAAAGAAAGTACTATAAAAATTGCAGTTGGTGAAGAATATGACCAACACGAGCTACTTCACCGATTAAAGGAAATTGGATATCGAAAAGTTACTCAAGTACAGACACAAGGTGAGTTTAGTATTCGAGGAGACATTTTAGATATTTTTGAGATGTCTCAGTTAGAACCTTTCCGAATCGAGTTTTTTGGCGATGAGGTAGATGGTATTCGTACTTTTGAAGTCGAAACACAATTATCGAAAGAAAATCAGACAAACCTCACTATCTTTCCAGCTAGCGACATACTTTTGAGAGAAAAAGATTATCAACGAGGACAGTCAGCTTTAGAAAAGCAAATTTCAAAGACTCTATCACCAATTTTGAAATCCTATCTAGAAGAAATTTTGTCAAGTTTTCATCAAAAACAAGTACATTCAGATAGTCGAAAGTTTTTGTCCTTATGTTACGATAAAACATGGACTGTATTTGATTATATTGAAAAAGATACACCAGTATTCTTTGATGACTATCAAAAATTGATGAATCAGTATGAATCCTTTGAAAGAGAATTAGCACAATACTTTACAGAAGATTTACAGAATGGTAAATCATTTTCTGGGATGCAGTATTTTGCAGATACAGAGCAAATCTATAAAAAACAAAGTCCAGTTACCTTTTTCTCCAATTTGCAAAAGGGCTTAGGAAATCTTAAGTTTGATCACATTTATCAATTTAATCAATACCCCATGCAAGAGTTTTTCAATCAATTTTTATTTTTAAAAGAAGAAATTGAGCGATACAAAAAAATGGATTACACTATTATTTTGCAGTCTAGCAATTCAATGGGAAGTAAGACGTTGGAGGATGTTTTAGAGGAATATCAGATCAAATTGGATTCCAGAGATAAGTCAAGTATCTGTAAAAAATCTGTAAACTTGATTGAGGGTAATCTAAGACATGGTTTTCACTTTGTAGATGAAAAAATTCTCTTGATTACTGAACATGAGATTTTTCAAAAGAAATTAAAACGTCGTTTTAGAAGACAACATGCGTCAAATGCAGAGCGATTAAAAGATTATAATGAACTTGAAAAAGGGGACTACGTTGTTCACCATATTCATGGAATTGGTCAATATCTAGGCATTGAAACAATTGAAATCAAAGGGATTCACCGTGATTATGTCAGTGTTCAATATCAAAATGGGGATCAAATCTCCATACCAGTAGAGCAGATTCAATTACTGTCAAAATATGTTTCAAGTGATGGTAAAGCGCCAAAACTTAATAAATTAAATGATGGTCATTTCAAAAAGGCTAAGCAAAAAGTTAAGAACCAGGTAGAGGATATAGCTGACGATTTAATCAAACTGTATTCTGAGCGTAGTCAGTTGAAGGGTTTTGCGTTCTCAGCTGATGATGAAGATCAACATACTTTTGATGATGCCTTCCCTTATGTTGAAACGGATGATCAACTTCGTAGTATTGAGGAAATTAAGAGGGATATGCAGGATTCTCATCCCATGGATCGACTTCTGGTTGGGGATGTTGGTTTTGGGAAAACTGAGGTTGCAATGCGTGCAGCATTTAAGGCTGTCAATGATCACAAACAGGTTGTTGTTTTAGTTCCGACGACGGTGTTAGCACAACAACACTATACGAATTTTAAGGAAAGATTTCAAAATTTTGCTGTTAATATTGATGTGTTGAGTCGCTTTAGAAGTAAAAAAGAGCAGGCAGAGACACTTGAAAAATTAAAGAATGGTCAAGTCGATATTTTGATTGGAACGCATCGTGTTTTGTCAAAAGATGTTGTGTTTTCAGATTTGGGATTGATGATTATTGATGAAGAACAACGATTCGGTGTTAAGCATAAGGAAACATTGAAAGAACTGAAGAAACAAGTGGATGTCTTAACATTGACAGCTACTCCAATACCACGTACTCTTCATATGTCTATGTTGGGAATCAGAGATTTGTCTGTTATTGAAACACCTCCGACCAATCGTTATCCAGTGCAAACCTATGTTTTGGAAAAGAATGATAGTGTGATTCGTGATGCTGTCTTGCGTGAAATGGAGCGTGGAGGTCAAATTTACTATCTTTACAATAAAGTTGACACGATTGACCAGAAGGTTTCAGAATTACAGGAGTTGATTCCAGAGTCTTCGATTGGGTATGTTCATGGACAAATGAGTGAAATTCAGTTGGAAAATACTCTACTTGATTTCATTGAAGGTCAGTATGATATTTTGGTGACGACTACTATTATTGAGACAGGGGTAGATATTCCAAATGCCAATACCTTATTTATTGAAAATGCAGACCATATGGGCTTGTCAACCTTGTATCAATTAAGAGGAAGAGTTGGTCGTAGCAATCGCATCGCTTATGCCTATCTCATGTATCGTCCAGAAAAATCAATCAGTGAAGTTTCTGAGAAGAGATTAGAAGCTATTAAGGGATTTACAGAATTAGGCTCAGGATTTAAGATTGCGATGCGAGATCTTTCGATTCGTGGAGCAGGAAATCTCCTAGGAAAATCGCAGTCTGGTTTCATTGATTCTGTTGGTTTTGAATTGTATTCACAGTTATTAGAGGAAGCTATTGCTAAACGGAACGGTAATGGGAATAAAAGAATCAAAGGAAATGCTGAGTTGATTTTACAAATTGATGCTTATCTTCCTGACACATATATTTCTGATCAACGACATAAGATTGAAATTTACAAAAAAATTCGTCAAATTGACAATCGTGTCAACTATGAAGAACTACAAGAAGAGTTGATGGATCGCTTTGGAGAATACCCAGATGTAGTAGCATATCTTTTAGAGATTGGTTTGGTTAAGTCATATTTGGACAAGGTCTTTGTAGAACGTGTGGAAAGAAAAGATAACAAGATTACAGTTCAATTTGAAAAAGTCACTCAACGACTATTCTTGGCTCAAGATTATTTTAAAGCCTTATCCGCAACGAACTTAAAAGCAGCCATAGCTGAGAATAAGGGATTAATGGAAGTTGTATTTGATGTCCGAAACAAGAAGGATTATGAAATTTTAGAAGGTTTGCTGATTTTTGGAGAAAGCTTATTAGAGATAAAAGAATCAAAGGAAGCAAATCCCATTTAACATTTTTCTTCTATAAAAAGGATAAAAATGGTACAATAATAATTTGAGGTAATAAAAATGAGATTAGACAAGTATTTAAAAGTATCACGAATTATTAAGCGCCGCACAGTCGCAAAAGAAGTAGCAGATAAAGGTAGAATCAAGGTGAATGGAATCTTGGCCAAAAGTTCAACGGATTTGAAAGTTGATGACCAAGTTGAAATTCGCTTTGGAAATAAGTTGTTGCTTGTTAAAGTACTAGAGATGAAAGATAGTACAAAAAAAGAAGATGCAGCAGGCATGTATGAAATTCTCAGTGAAACACGGGTAGAAGAAAATGTCTAAAAATATTGTACAGATGAATAATTCTTTTATTCAAAATGAACATCAACGTCGTCGTTACCTGATGAAGGAGAGACAAAAACGAAATCGTTTTATGGGTTGGGTCCTTATTTTGATGATCTTGTTGTTTATTTTACCAACTTATAACTTGGCCCAAAGCTATGATCAGTTACTGCAACGACGTCAGCAATTAACAGAGTTGAAAGAGCAGTACCAAACTCTTAGTGATGAAAAGGATAAGGAATCCGCCTTTGCTGCAAAGTTGAAAGATGAAGACTATGTAGCAAAGTATGCACGCGCCAAGTACTATTACTCAAAGAAACGAGAAGCAATTTACACAATTCCTGATTTGCTTCCGAGGTAATGTCATGGAAAATTTATTGGAAGTTGTTGAGCAATTTCTAAGTTTATCAGATGAAAAATTAGAGGAATTGGCAACTAAAAACCATTTATTACGATTACAAGAAGAAAGGGAAGAGAAGAATGCGTAAGTTCTTAGTAGTTTTATTGCTACCTGCTTTTATCATAACCTCAAGAGTAGTTAGCACAGAAAAACAGCTTCCTTACTCTTCGCAAGAAATTTATTATCTAACTGAGTCTGATTATGGATTCTACTATAAAGAAACTCTGGAATCCCCAATGGTATATGGAGAAACAGCTGTCTATGCTAATGAGGATCTTGTCAAGGAGTCTGGTAAATTGACTCCTGGAACCACCTTTAAAATAGTAGAATGGCGTTTGAATAGACAAGGTGTTCCTGTTTTTAAATTAGATAATCACCAGTTTATCCTTGCAGATAAGCGTTTGGTCTATGATCAAAGTCAAGTTCAAACTCAAAATAGACAAGTATGGTTGGAGCCGGGGTTTGTTATCTATAACAGCCCCTATGATGCGAAAGAAATTTCTTCCTCTTTCTCTCCCTATCAACGCGTAACAGTGGATAGAACTCTCTTTGCTGAGGGACAAGAATTTCTTCATATTGATCAAGTTGGGTGGGTATCAAAAGAGTTCGTCTCGGAAGAAGACAATCGCATCCAAAAGGTTCAAGAAATCTTATCAAACAACTATCAGAATGAAAATTATTCTATTTATGTTAAACAATTGAGTACAGGTAAAGAGGCTGGGGTGAATGAAGACAGCAAACTCTATGCAGCTAGCATCTTGAAACTAGCCTACCTTTATTACGCTCAAGATAAGATAAATCAAGGGAAATATACGCTAGACAGTAGCTTCAAGTATATCTCAGAAGTAAATAGTTTCCCTGGGTCCTATAAACCAGAAGGTAGTGGTAGCTTACCTAAAAAAGAAGATAACAAAGAATACAGTCTTCAACAGTTAATTACCAAGGTAACAAAAGAGTCTGATAATGTTGCTCATAATATTTTAGGTTATTACGTGACCAATCAATCTGACGGGGCTTTCAAAGAAAAAATGTCCACCATTATGGGCGAAGATTGGGATGTGAATGATAAACTAACTTCTTCAAAAATGGCTGGAAAAGTCATGGAAGCTATTTATAATCAGAATGGTTTTGTCTTAGAGTCTCTAGGTAAGACTGATTTTGACAACCAACGAATCGCAAAAGGTGTTTCGGTTAAGGTAGCTCATAAAATTGGAGATGCCGATGAGTTTAAACATGATACTGCCATTGTTTATACGGATTCTCCTTTTGTTCTTTCCATTTTCACCAAAAATTCTGATTATGATACTATTGCTAAGATAGCTAAGGATGTCTATGAGGTTCTAAAATGAGGGACCAGGATTTTTTAAATCATTTTCTCCGAAAAGAGTATTTCAAAAAACATTCGAAAGTCTTATTAGCTCTGTCTGGTGGACTGGATTCGATGTTTTTATACCATCTATTGTCTACTTATCAAAATGAGTTGGGAATTGAGTTGATTGTAGCACATGTCAATCACAAGCAGAGAAGTGAGTCTGACTGGGAGGAAAATGAACTAAGGAAGTTAGCTGATGCAGCTGAACTTCCTATTTATATCACAAGCTTTTCAGGAGACTTTTCAGAAGCGCGTGCTCGAGAGTTTCGTTATGATTTTTTTAGGAAAATCATGAAAGAGGTTGGAGCGACTGCCTTGGTTACTGCCCACCATGCAGATGATCAAGTTGAAACGATTTTGATGCGCTTGATTCGAGGAAGTCGGTTACGCCATTTAACAGGAATAAAAGAAAGTCAAGTAGTTGATGATATTGAAATCATCCGTCCCTTGTTGCATTTTCATAAAACAGACTTCCCACCAATTTTTCATTTCGAAGATCAAACAAATCATGAGAACAGCTATTTTCGCAATCGTATTCGAAATAAGTATTTACCAGAACTTGAAAAAGAAAATCCCCGCCTTAGATATGCTCTTTTAAATCTAGGAAGTGAGATTTCAGATTACCAAGCAGCCATAACGGAGCTTTCTGAACAGATTGATGTAGAAGATTTGAATGAGCTATTTTCATACTCTCAACAAACTCAAGGAATCTTGCTCCAGAACTATCTTAATCAATTTCCAGACTTAAATCTGACAAAGGCTCAGTTTGCTGAAGTTCGACAGATTTTAACAACGAAAAGCCAATATCGTCATTCTCTTAAAAATGGCTATGAATTGATAAAAGAGTATCAGAATTTTCGAGTTTGTAAAATCAGTCCTCAGGCCGATGAAAAGGAAGATGAACTTGTGTTACACTATCAAAATCAAGTTCGATATAAGGGCTATTTATTTTCCTTTGGCATCCCTATTGAAGGGCATATTGTTCAAAAAGTAACGGTTTCACGGGAAACATCTGTACATATTAGATGTCGAAAACCTGGCGATGTTATTATCCTAAATGGTCATCGAAAGAAACTGAGACGCTTATTTATAGATTTGAAAATCCCTATTGAAAAACGAAAAACAACCCCTATTATTGAGCAATTTGGAGAAATTGTCTCAATTTCAGGAATTGCGACCAGTGATTTGAGTAAAAACACGAAAAATGATATAATGAACACTGTAATTTATATAGAAAAAATAGATAGGTAAAAAGATGTTAGAACACGATATTAAAAAAATCCTCGTTTCACATGATGAAATTACAGAAGCAGCTAAAAAGCTAGGTGCGCAACTAACAAAAGAATATGAGGGGAAAAATCCAATTCTTATTGGAATTCTGAAAGGATCGATTCCTTTTATGGCTGAATTGGTCAAACATATTGATACGCATATCGAGATGGACTTCATGATGGTATCTAGTTACCATGGTGGAACAGCAAGTAGTGGTGTCATCAATATCAAGCAAGACGTGACTCAAGATATCAAAGGAAGACATGTTTTATTTGTAGAGGATATCATTGATACGGGTCAAACATTGAAGAGTTTGAGAGATATGTTTATTGCAAGAGAAGCAGCTTCTGTTAAAATCGCGACTTTGTTAGACAAACCAGAGGGACGCGTTGTTGAAATTGAAGCGGATCACACTTGCTTTACTATTCCAAATGAGTTTGTAGTAGGTTATGGTTTGGACTATAAAGAAAATTATCGTAACCTTCCTTATGTCGGAATATTGAAAGAAGAAGTTTATTCAAATTAGAAAGATTTATCTTTAATGAAAAAACAAAATAATGGTTTAGTTAGAAATCCATTTCTATACTTGTTAATTATCTTCTTCCTAGTGACAGGATTCCAGTATTTTTACTCTGGAAATACTGCTGGGCGAAGCGAAAAAATTAACTATACAGAATTGGTAAAAGAAATTACAGCAGACAATGTAAAAGAATTAACCTATCAGCCAAATGGTAGCATCATTGAAGTGTCTGGTGTTTATAAAAATCCTAAGACTAGTAAAGAAGAAACAGGAATTCAATTTTTCACTCCTACAGCTACAACAGTAGAAAGATTCTCAAGTACTATTCTTCCGTCTGATTCAACAGTTTCAGAATTGCAAAAACTTGCTTCTGAACATCAGGCAGAAGTAACAGTCAAACATGAGAGTTCAAGCGGTATGTGGATCAATATCCTTGTCTCTGTTGTGCCATTTGCTATTCTTTTCTTCTTCCTATTCTCTATGATGGGAAATATGGGAGGAAATAGTGGTCGAAATCCAATGAGTTTTGGACGTAGTAAGGCCAAAGCTGCAAACAAAGAAGATATCAAGGTACGATTCTCAGATGTTGCAGGTGCTGAGGAAGAGAAACAAGAATTAGTAGAAGTTGTTGAATTCCTAAAAGATCCAAAACGATTTACAAAACTTGGTGCGCGTATTCCTGCAGGTGTTCTTTTGGAGGGACCTCCGGGAACAGGTAAGACCTTACTTGCTAAGGCAGTTGCTGGAGAAGCAGGAGTTCCATTCTTTAGTATTTCAGGTTCTGACTTTGTAGAAATGTTTGTCGGAGTTGGTGCAAGCCGTGTTCGTTCTCTTTTTGAGGATGCAAAAAAAGCAGCTCCAGCCATCATCTTTATCGATGAAATAGATGCTGTTGGTCGCCAACGTGGTGTAGGCCTTGGTGGAGGAAATGATGAACGTGAACAAACCTTGAACCAACTCTTGATTGAGATGGATGGTTTTGAGGGAAATGAAGGAATCATCGTTATCGCTGCGACGAACCGTTCAGATGTTCTAGATCCAGCTCTTCTCCGTCCAGGACGTTTTGATAGAAAAGTCTTAGTTGGTCGCCCTGATGTTAAAGGTCGTGAAGCAATCTTGAAAGTTCATGCTAAAAATAAACCTCTGGCAGACGATGTTGATTTGAAACTAGTTGCCCAACAAACCCCAGGATTTGTGGGAGCTGACTTAGAAAATGTTCTAAATGAAGCGGCCTTAGTTGCTGCTCGTCGCAATAAATCAATCATTGACGCTTCAGATATTGATGAGGCAGAGGACAGAGTGATTGCTGGACCATCTAAGAAAGATAAAACAGTATCACAAAGAGAACGTGAATTGGTTGCTTATCATGAGGCTGGACATACCATTGTTGGTTTAGTCTTGTCAAATGCCCGTGTTGTTCATAAAGTTACCATTGTACCACGTGGACGTGCAGGTGGTTACATGATTGCACTTCCGAAAGAGGATCAAATGCTTCTATCTAAAGAAGACATGAAAGAGCAATTGGCAGGTTTGATGGGTGGTCGTGTAGCTGAAGAGATTATCTTTAATGTCCAAACGACAGGAGCTTCAAATGACTTTGAACAAGCCACACAGATGGCGCGTGCAATGGTCACTGAATACGGTATGAGTGAAAAACTTGGCCCAGTTCAATACGAAGGTAATCATGCTATGTTTGGTGCACAAAGTCCTCAAAAATCAATTTCAGAACAAACAGCCTATGAGATTGATGAGGAAGTTCGTTCATTATTAAATGAGGCACGAAACAAAGCAGCTGAAATTATCCAATCAAATCGTGAAACCCACAAACTGATTGCAGAAGCATTGTTGAAATACGAAACATTAGATAGTACACAGATTAAATCTCTTTACGAAACAGGTAAAATGCCTGAGACCGTAGAAGAGGAATCCCATGCACTATCTTATGATGAAGTAAAATCAAAAATGAGTGAAGAAAAATAAATTTAGAGAGGTTCAACCTCTCTTTTTATGTTCTAATGTGATGGCTACCGAGCAGATGCCTTGATAGTCGATCCTCCTCGTACAGGCTTAGATGATAAGCTACTGGATATCATTCTGACCTATGTTCCAGAAAAAATGGTCTATGTATCCTGCAATGTTTCGACCTTAGCGCGAGATTTAGTTAGACTAGTAAAAGTCTATGACCTCCAGTATATCCAGTCGGTCGATATGTTTCCCCACACTGCACGAACAGAAGCAGTGGTTAAATTAGTGAGGAAAAGAAAAAATTAAACTCACTGAAAAAAGTCCTTGACAAAGTTTGAAAAGTAGGTATAATAGAAAGAGTTGAAAAG
>NZ_JUNW01000049.1:0-45193 GCF_001075675.1 Streptococcus oralis | reverse complement strand
GCTGAAGGTGTGAAAGATTTAGTTCTAGAAACTCCGAAACTGGAAGTTGAAGAGGGAACAGTTTCCTTCGAACATCAGGAACGACCAAATGCAGCCCTTCTCAAAGGACAACGCCAGCTAATCCAAGCAGGTGTGGAAGGTCAAGTTCGTCGCTTTGTAGAAGTTGATGGTCAGGGCAAACGCACCCTTCATTCTACTGAGGTTCTCAAGGAAACTCTTCCAGAAATTGTTGAAGTAGGAACGAAAGAAGAGCAAGTCTCACAAACAAGGGATCAAGCGCTCTCAGCAACACCAGCAAAAGTTGAAGAAACAAATAGAGAGCTCCCAAATACGGGAGCGACAAGAGATGCTAGTCTAGTAGCGCTAGGACTCCTCGGACTAATGAGTGGCTACGGCTTGCTTGCTGGAAAGAAGAGAGAAGACTAATCAGATTTACGAATCTTGGATTTTCTCATAAAAATAAAAAAACAAGGTTTAACTGTAGATTAGTCAGGCCTTGTTTTTAGTTTTGAAATTGAAGAGTAAATTTGAAGCTAGATTTTTGTTATTCAATTCCTTGGATAAATTTTTGGAAACGATAAGTGTCGAAATAGATATTGGATGCAACTAATTTATCAAATTCATCGAATTTCAGAAATTCTGCGACATCCAGTTCGAGTTCTTTTCCTTGAGGAGAATGTAGATGGTAGCGGTTTAAAGCTGAGACTGTTCGACCATCAACAAGTAATTGCTTCACTTCAAGATGCTGGCTTAAAGCATAGAATTGGCCTGCACCTTGCAAATAAACATCACGTCCTTGTCGAATTTCTATACTATCGCACATGCCATAGTCAAAGTTTTCAGCTACGAAATCTTCCCAGCCTCCCTCATTTACTGCCGTAAAATAGCTTTCTGCAAGTGTTTTTGTATCCATTTGGAACCTCCTGTAAAATAATTGGGCTATGATGAATATCACGAAATATTTTGCCCACTTAAGAGTATACAAAAGGAAATATGACTACAGGTTGTCATATTGCTGAAGATTTTTTTTGAGAGTACTGACCAGTAGATTTTGTAAGTGACTTGGAGATACGACCTTTACTTGATAACCAAAGCTTAATAGTAAATCAAAAAACGAGGGAGTTAAAGCTCTAAATGCCTGAACTTTTATTATTTCGTCCTCGACTCTGATTTCTTCTTCCGTGAAGTGATCGTAGATTTTTGGAAGTGCAAATCTTGTAAAAACTAGTTCAATTTCTTCTCTTTGCCCCTCCACTTTATGTTTTGGGGGATTTAAAAAAAGCTCTAACTTTTCTTGAGATAAACGTGGATAATCGAATGGTTTATCTTTTATCTCCACTAGTTCTAGTTCACGAATTCGAGTTAATTTAAAAATACGAAAATCTAATTTTTCTAAGCAGTAACCGATAACATACCAAGCATTCAGTTTATAGATCAATCTGTATGGGATAATTGTTCGCTGACTTTTCTCTTGTTTTTTCGAATAGTAAGAAAAAGAAATCATCTGTTCAGTTTGTATCGCTTCCTCAATTTCTAGTAAATAATTTGTATTAAGAGTCCAGGAACTGAGATCAAAGTAAAAAGGACTGTTTACTCTTGTAATTTCTTGAGAAGACAGCTTGTGTTCGATACTGTCAAGACTTGAATGACCAACGATTTTACTAACATTTTGGCTCATATTAATGATAAACTGTCTCTCTTCCTCAGTGAAAAAGTTTCTGTCTATCTTATAGTCGCTTGGTATATAGAAACCTCCCTTATCTCCACGTTCCGAATAGATTGGGATCCCCGCTAAACTGAGTGTATCCATGTCCCTATATACAGTTCGAGTAGATATTTCAAACCTCTCTGCAATCTCTTTAGCTGTTATTCTCTTCTTATTTAAAAGAGACAGTAAAATATAGATTAGTCTTTCTAATTTCATGGTAGCAATTCCCCTTCTTTTAATCTCAAATAGCACAAACTGAAGAAACTATTTTAGTTATATTGTATAATAAGAAACCTAGCAATTCAAAAAGAAGGACTGTAGAGTTTAGAATATTAAAGGATTAAAATCTTAGAAAGAGAATAGTATAGAAGTAATTAGGCAAATCAATCAAGAAATTTGCCTAAATTATTCCAACCGAATTATGTAAAGATTGCTCTTTTTCGGACTGCAATCCTAGGTTTTTAGGTTAATAGATAGAAGAATGAACAAGAAAAGTTTAGGGTTTTTCTATCTCTTTTGCGGATTTTGTGATATAATTAACACGTATAAAAAAAGAAGGAGTCATATCTAATGGCAAAATTGACTGTTAAAGACGTTGACTTGAAAGGGAAAAAAGTTCTCGTTCGTGTTGACTTCAACGTACCTGTTAAAGATGGCGTGATTACCAATGACAACCGTATCACTGCAGCTCTTCCAACTATCAAGTACATCCTTGAACAAGGTGGACGTGCAATCCTCTTCTCTCACCTTGGACGTGTAAAAGAAGAAGCAGACAAAGAAGGTAAATCACTTGCTCCTGTAGCTGCTGACTTGGCTGCTAAATTGGGACAAGAAGTTAAATTTATCCCAGGTGTTACACGTGGTGCTGAATTGGAAGCCGCTGTTAACGCTCTTGAAGATGGACAAGTTCTCTTGGTTGAAAACACTCGTTTTGAAGATGTTGACGGCAAGAAAGAATCTAAAAATGATCCTGAGCTTGGTAAATACTGGGCATCACTTGGAGATGGCATCTTCGTAAACGATGCATTCGGTACAGCTCACCGTGCACACGCATCTAACGTTGGTATCTCAGCAAACGTTGAAAAAGCAGTTGCTGGTTTCCTTCTTGAAAACGAAATTGCCTACATCCAAGAAGCTGTTGAAGCTCCAGAACGTCCATTCGTAGCGATCCTTGGTGGTTCAAAAGTATCTGACAAGATTGGTGTCATCGAAAACTTGCTTGAAAAAGCTGATAAAGTGCTTATCGGTGGTGGGATGACTTACACATTCTACAAAGCTCAAGGTATCGAAATCGGTAACTCACTTGTAGAAGAAGACAAATTGGATGTTGCGAAAGCTCTTCTTGAAAAAGCAAACGGCAAATTGATCTTGCCAGTTGACTCAAAAGAAGCAAACGCATTTGCTGACTACACTGAAGTGAAAGACACTGAAGGTGAAGCAGTAGACCCAGGTTTCCTTGGTTTGGATATCGGTCCTAAATCTATCGCTAAATTTGACGAAGCTTTGACTGGTGCAAAAACAGTTGTATGGAACGGACCTATGGGTGTATTTGAAAACCCTGACTTCCAAGCTGGTACAATCGGTGTCATGGACGCTATCGTGAAACAACCAGGTGTGAAATCAATCATCGGTGGTGGTGACTCAGCTGCTGCAGCCATCAACCTTGGCCGTGCAGACAAGTTCTCATGGATCTCTACTGGTGGTGGAGCTTCAATGGAGCTTCTTGAAGGTAAAGTTTTGCCAGGATTGGCAGCTTTGACTGAAAAATAAGCTTTCTTAGATGAAATCATAGAAAAGAGGAACTCTGTTTCCTCTTTTTTATAGCCCTAAATTAAAAACGCTTCCTATTGATTTTCACTCATAAAATCAACTAATTTATGTTAAAATGGTAGTAGAAAGTTGAGATTATGAGTTATTTTAAAAAATATAAATTTGATAAGTCACAGTTCAAGCTTGGTATGCGAACTTTCAAAACGGGGATTGCTGTATTTATAGTTCTCTTGATTTTTGGTTTTTTTGGCTGGAAGGGGCTTCAAATCGGAGCATTGACAGCGGTCTTCAGTCTACGAGAGAGCTTTGATAAGAGCGTCCATTTTGGAACTTCGCGTATCTTAGGAAATAGCATTGGCGGTTTTTACGCCCTTGTCTTTTTCCTCTTAAACACTTTATTTCATGGAGCCTTTTGGGTAACCTTACTAGTTGTTCCGATTTGCACCATGTTAACCATTATGACAAACGTTGCCATGAATAACAAGGCAGGAGTTATTGGTGGTGTAGCAGCCATGTTGATCATTACCCTATCAATACCAAGCGGAGAAACATTTTTGTACGTGTTTGCGCGCGTATTTGAAACATTTATGGGAGTTTTTGTCGCAATCCTTGTAAATTATGATATTGAGCAACTGAAACTCTTTTGGGAGAAAAAAAGAAAATAATGTTACATTTTGTGACATTATCCGTTGACGTATGTCTTTTTTTAGACTATAATAGACAGGAAGAAGGAAATTGTAAATGAAGGAAAGAGAATTTCGCCGAAATATGGCTGTTTTTCCTATCGGCAGTGTTATGAAATTGACCGATCTCTCGGCGCGTCAGATTCGTTATTATGAAGATCAAGAGTTGATCAAACCTGATCGAAACGAAGGGAACCGTCGCATGTATTCTTTGAATGACATGGATCGTCTACTTGAAATCAAAGATTATATCTCTGAAGGTCATAATATTGCTGCGATTAAGAAAAAATATGCTGAACGCGAGGCGAAGTCCAAGAAAGCCGTGAGTCAGACGGAAGTGCGTCGTGCACTCCACAATGAACTCCTCCAGCAGGGGCGCTTTGCTTCAGTACGGTCACCCTTTGGTCGCGGTTAGGCAATCGCAAGTAGTCATATATTAAGGAGAAAACCCATGCCAATCACAGCTGCAGATATTCGTCGTGAAGTCAAGGAAAAAAATGTTACCTTTATTCGTCTTATGTTTTCAGATATTCTGGGAACCATGAAAAACGTCGAAATTCCTGCTACAGATGAACAGTTAGATAAGGTCTTGTCAAACAAAGCCATGTTTGATGGCTCTTCTATTGAAGGTTTTGTACGTATCAATGAGTCAGATATGTACTTGTACCCAGACTTGGATACATGGACAGTCTTCCCATGGGGAGATGAAAATGGAAGTGTTGCAGGTTTGATCTGTGATGTCTATACAACAGAAGGCGAACCCTTTGCAGGTGACCCACGTGGTAATCTGAAGCGTGCACTTCGTCATATGGAAGAAGTAGGATTCAAATCCTTCAACCTTGGTCCAGAACCAGAATTCTTCCTCTTTAAGCTGGATGAAAATGGCGATCCAACTCTTGAGGTAAATGACAAGGGTGGCTACTTTGATTTGGCGCCTACTGACCTTGCGGACAATACACGTCGTGAAATCGTTAATGTCTTGACCAAAATGGGATTTGAAGTAGAAGCGAGTCACCACGAGGTTGCGGTTGGACAACACGAGATTGACTTCAAGTATGATGAAGTCCTCCGTGCCTGTGATAAGATTCAAATCTTTAAGCTCGTTGTTAAAACCATTGCTCGCAAACATGGCCTTTACGCAACCTTTATGGCGAAACCGAAATTTGGTATTGCTGGATCAGGTATGCACTGTAATATGTCCTTGTTTGATGCAGAAGGAAACAATGCCTTCTTTGATCCAAATGATCCAAAAGGAATGCAGTTGTCTGAAACAGCCTACCATTTCCTTGGTGGTTTGATTAAGCATGCTTACAACTATACTGCTATCATGAACCCAACAGTTAACTCATACAAACGTTTGGTTCCAGGTTATGAAGCGCCTGTTTACATTGCTTGGGCTGGTCGTAATCGTTCGCCACTTGTGCGTGTACCAGCTTCACGTGGTATGGGAACTCGTCTCGAATTGCGTTCGGTGGACCCTATGGCAAACCCATACATCGCGATGGCTGTTCTTTTGGAAGTTGGTTTGCATGGTATTGAAAACAAAATCGAAGCACCAGCTCCTATCGAAGAGAATATCTACATCATGACAGCAGAAGAGCGTAAGGAAGCTGGAATCACCGACCTTCCATCAACTCTTCATAACGCCTTGAAAGCTTTGACTGAGGATGAAGTGGTCAAGGCAGCCCTAGGTGAACACATCTATACGAGCTTCCTTGAAGCCAAACGTATCGAGTGGGCTAGCTATGCGACCTTTGTTTCACAATGGGAAGTTGATAATTACCTTGATCTTTATTAATATAGAAGAAAGATTGCCTGAGTGGACAATCTTTTTTGCTTATTAAACATGTATTAAGAAATTCAAGGTGGGATTTCAATGTTATATACGAGTTAGTCAGGATTTAAAGGGCTCTTTGCTTAATTTGTGATATCACAACTATACTTGATGGCAAGAAATTAATTGAAATTTTACCTATCAAATGGTAGAATGTTTTTTGGTTAGAGTCGGTTAGAAAATAGGAAGTTTAAGTTGATGTCCTAATTTTATCTCTAAGCTATTTGACTCTAAAATATGGAATAAGTGAAAAGGATAAAGAATGAAAAAAGACAAGCGTTGGTTTACAGTTCTTATAGTAGGGATTTTGGTTCTCGTGGGCTTTGGTATTTTTTACTATGCCAACCAAGGTAAAATAGGGCGGGGAGATGCAAATCAATCTCAAGCATCGTCCACAAGTAAGCCGGAAAATAGCGCGCTTGAACTAAATGCTCAACAACTACCTGATTTTAAGTTAACATCACCTGATGGGCGAGAACTTTCAATTTCTAGTTTTTCTGACAAACCTCTTCTGATAGTGGAATGGGCTAGTTGGTGTCCTGATTGTCGAAATCAACTACCTATCATCCAAAAAATGTACGAAAAATATGGAAATCAGGTACATTTTGTATTGATAAATTTGATTGAGCCAGACAAGGAAACTACAGAAACTGCTGACCGCTATATTTCTCAAGGTGAGTATACATTCCCTTACTATTACGATATGGATCAGTCTGCTGCGGATGCACTTCAAGTACAAACGATTCCAAGTACGTATGTTGTTGACAAACAAGGTCAAATCAAGAAAGTGCTTGTCGAACATACTTCTGAAGATGCTTTGGAGAAAGAGTTAAAAGAATTATTGCAATAACACTGGTATAGGATTTCAGTTAGGCAAGAAATAGAAAGCATTTCTTGTCTTTTTAAGTCCTCTTTTTTTCTGGCGGTAAGCAATCTTTCAAGCTGGGAAGTGGAGTTGAATGTAGATGAGAAGTGAGATTCTAGGTCTTCAGACTGATTTTTAGCACTCTTGGTAAAAGAGTGCTAATTTTTTGAGTTTTTATCTTGACATTCTCTTCTAAGGGTGTATAATAGAATCATGAGTTAGCACTTGGGTACATAGAGTGCTAATCGATCGGACAGAGAGGAGTGATGAGATGGTTACAGAGCGTCAGCAGGATATTTTAAATCTGATTATTGACATCTTTACCAAAACGCACGAACCTGTCGGATCCAAGGCGCTACAAGAGTCTATCAATTCTAGTAGTGCTACCATTCGTAATGACATGGCAGCTCTAGAGAAGCAGGGTTTGCTTGAGAAGGCTCATACCTCAAGCGGTCGGATGCCAAGTGTCGCGGGATTTCAGTACTATGTGAAACACTCGCTTGCTTTTGACAGACTGGCTGAAAATGAGGTATACGAGATTGTCAAAGCCTTTGATCAGGAATTCTTCAAACTAGAGGATATTCTGCAAGAGGCTGCCAATCTACTGACAGACTTGAGTGCCTGTACGGTAGTGGCACTGGACGTTGAGCCGAGCAGACAACGCTTGACAGCCTTTGATATAGTTGTTTTGGGGCAACATACAGCTTTAGCAGTATTTACCCTAGACGAATCGCGAACGGTTACCAGTCAGTTTCTGATTCCAAGGAACTTCTTGCAGGAAGATTTGCTGAAACTGAAGAGCATCATTCAGGAACGTTTCCTCGGTCACACCGTTCTAGATATTCACTACAAGATTCGGACGGAGATTCCGCAGATTATCCAGCGTTACTTTACAACAACGGATAATGTCATGGATCTCTTTGAACATATCTTTAAGGAAATGTTCAACGAAAATATCGTGGTGGCAGGCAAGGTCAATCTCTTGAATTTTGCCAATCTGGCAGCCTATCAGTTCTTTGATCAACCGCAAAAGGTGGCTCTGGAGATTCGTGAGGGTCTGCATGAAGATCAGATGCAAAATGTCCGTGTTGCAGACAGTCAGGAATCCTGTCTAGCTAACCTAGCAGTGATTAGCAGTAAATTCCTAATTCCTTATCGAGGTTTTGGAATTCTAGCGATTATCGGTCCGGTCAATCTGGACTACCAGCAATTGGTCAATCAAGTCAATGTTGTCAATCGTGTTTTGACCATGAAGTTGACAGATTTTTACCGCTACCTCAGCAGTAATCATTACGAAGTACATTAAGATTGAAATCATTAAAGGAGGCGAAAATGGCCCAAGATATAAAAAATGAAGAAATGAAAGAAGAGGAAGTTGTGGAAACAACTGAAGAAACAACTCCTGAAAAGTCAGAGTTGGACTTGGCAAATGAACGTGCAGATGAGTTTGAAAATAAATACCTTCGCGCTCATGCAGAAATGCAAAATATTCAACGCCGTGCCAATGAAGAACGTCAAAACTTGCAACGTTATCGTAGCCAAGACCTGGCAAAAGCAATCTTACCATCGCTCGACAACTTAGAACGTGCACTAGCCGTTGAAGGTTTGACAGACGATGTTAAAAAAGGATTGGAGATGGTGCAAGAAAGCTTGGTTTACGCTTTGAAAGAAGAAGGAATCGAAGAAATCGCAGCTGACGGCGAATTTGACCATAACTATCATATGGCCATCCAAACTCTCCCAGCAGATGATGAACATCCAGCAGATACCATCGCCCAAGTCTTTCAAAAAGGCTACAAACTCCATGACCGCATCCTACGCCCAGCCATGGTAGTAGTATATAACTAGGCAATTCTGACGGTTGCAACATACATAATAGAAAACTTGTCCGAAACGACAATAAACTATGAAAGAAAGATAAGAAATTGTTCAGCTTTGCAATAGTGAGCAAAGCGAACCAAAGACGATACTCTTCGCCGTGGCGTTATTTGCGCAAACTTTGAGACCTTAGGCTCAAAGTTTAGTCAAAGAGATTGACGAGTCAAGCTCTGACGGCGCCGCCACCTAAGAAGAGTATCAAAAAGAAAGAATATAAAATTTAAGGAGAAAAACACATGTCTAAAATTATCGGTATTGACTTAGGTACAACAAACTCAGCAGTTGCAGTTCTTGAAGGAACTGAAAGCAAAATCATCGCAAACCCAGAAGGAAACCGCACAACTCCATCTGTAGTATCATTCAAAAACGGAGAAATCATTGTTGGTGACGCTGCGAAACGTCAAGCAGTCACAAACCCAGATACAGTTATCTCTATCAAATCTAAGATGGGAACTTCTGAAAAAGTTTCTGCAAATGGAAAAGAATATACTCCACAAGAAATCTCAGCTATGATTCTTCAATACTTGAAAGGTTACGCTGAAGAATACCTTGGTGAAAAAGTAACCAAAGCAGTTATCACAGTCCCAGCTTACTTCAACGACGCTCAACGTCAAGCAACTAAAGACGCTGGTAAAATCGCTGGTCTTGAAGTAGAACGTATCGTCAACGAACCAACTGCAGCAGCTCTTGCTTACGGTTTGGACAAGACTGACAAAGAAGAAAAAATCTTGGTATTCGACCTTGGTGGTGGTACATTCGACGTATCTATCCTTGAATTGGGTGACGGTGTCTTTGATGTATTGTCAACTGCAGGGGACAACAAACTCGGTGGTGACGACTTTGACCAAAAAATCATCGATCACTTGGTAGCAGAATTCAAGAAAGAAAACGGTATTGACTTGTCTACTGACAAGATGGCAATGCAACGTTTGAAAGATGCAGCTGAAAAAGCTAAGAAAGACCTTTCTGGTGTAACTTCAACTCAAATCAGCTTGCCATTCATCACTGCAGGTGAGGCTGGACCTCTTCACTTGGAAATGACTTTGACTCGTGCGAAATTTGACGATTTGACTCGTGATCTTGTAGAGCGTACAAAAGTTCCAGTTCGTCAAGCCCTTTCAGATGCAGGTTTGAGCTTGTCAGATATCGACGAAGTTATCCTTGTTGGTGGTTCAACTCGTATCCCAGCCGTTGTAGAAGCTGTTAAGGCTGAAACTGGTAAAGAACCAAACAAATCAGTAAACCCTGACGAAGTTGTTGCTATGGGTGCTGCCATCCAAGGTGGTGTGATTACTGGTGATGTGAAAGACGTTGTCCTTCTTGACGTAACACCATTGTCACTTGGTATCGAAACAATGGGTGGAGTCTTCACAAAACTCATCGACCGCAACACTACAATCCCAACATCTAAATCACAAGTCTTCTCAACTGCGGCAGACAACCAACCGGCCGTTGATATCCACGTTCTTCAAGGTGAACGTCCAATGGCAGCAGATAACAAGACTCTTGGACGCTTCCAATTGACTGACATCCCGGCTGCACCTCGTGGAATTCCTCAAATCGAAGTAACATTTGACATCGACAAGAACGGTATCGTGTCTGTTAAGGCCAAAGACCTTGGAACTCAAAAAGAACAAACTATTGTCATCCAATCTAACTCAGGTTTGACTGATGAAGAAATCGACCGCATGATGAAAGATGCAGAAGCAAATGCTGAAGCAGATAAGAAACGTAAAGAAGAAGTAGACCTTCGTAACGAAGTAGACCAAGCAATCTTTGCGACTGAAAAGACAATCAAGGAAACTGAAGGAAAAGGCTTCGATGCAGAACGTGATGCTGCCCAAGCTGCACTTGATGACCTTAAGAAAGCGCAAGAAGACAACAACTTGGACGAAATGAAAGCAAAACTCGAAGCCTTGAATGAAAAAGCTCAAGGACTTGCTGTTAAACTCTACGAACAAGCTGCAGCAGCGCAACAAGCTCAAGCAGGAGCAGAAGGCGCACAAACAACAGGAAACGCAGGCGATGACGTCGTAGACGGAGAGTTTACGGAGAAATAAAATAGTCCAGTGGACTATTTTATCCCGAGCTTGAAAATCGGAGAGCGAGGTCGTTAAGAATGAGGAATCACTAGAGTGATTGTCATTCTACTGCAATCGCTATGGCGACTTGCTAAAAGCCTTACTCGTTCAAAAAAAATATAATCGACTTTGCTTTTGAATGTCGTAATGATAGGAAGAAATCCAGAGGTTGCAACCCAGCCTCTGTTTTTCGGTAAAATAGAGGATGTTGCGTATGAAAAAAGTACTTTGTATCATTTATCCTAATTTTTCTCTTTATGAGATAACCGCTTTAACAAGTACTTTAGCTCTGTCTTTTGACATCACGATTGATTATGTCGCTTCAGATTATTCGATAGTTATATCTGAGGATGGCTTACCTTGTCAACCTACAAAAATATTGGATCAAATCTGTATAGAAGAGTATTCTTGTATCATTTTACCAGGAATGGTAAATATAGGGGCTGCTCTACAGGATGAAAAATTAAATTCTTTTTTGAGAGAACTCGGTGAGCAGGATATCTTAATTGCAGCAATTTCTTCTGCGCCCATTTTGTTAGCGAAAGCGGGCTTGTTGAATGACACGAAATTTACTGGTGGGATTTGGCAAAACTTCTTTGACTATTTTGAATTTCTTCCACGTGAGAATTTCCAATCTAAACTGGTTGTGCAAGATAAAAATATCATTACGGCTATTGGATTTGCACATCAAGAGTTTGCAAGAAAAGTGATACTTGGTCTAGGTTTGGCAGAAAATACTGACAACTATTTTAAAGAACAGAACGAATATTCAGAAGAGGACTTAATTTTTACTCTGTCGGACAAAGAGTTTGATGAAGTGAAACAGAGTATAGAAAATGCCCTCTAAATATTTACTTATAAATTATAGAAAGGAATAAGGGTGTTCGAGTAACTGAACACGGGCTACGGACTGTGCCAAAAAGATAGTTTTTTCTAGGACGCAAGCGTCCGTCGTCAAAACTCCTATTTTGGCTGTGTCCGTTTGACGCCCTTTGTATCTTGAATTATGAACAATACTGAATTTTATGATCGTCTGGGGGTGTCAAAAAACGCTTCGGCAGACGAGATCAAAAAGGCTTATCGCAAGCTTTCGAAAAAATATCACCCAGATATCAATAAGGAGCCTGGTGCTGAGGAAAAGTACAAGGAAGTTCAAGAAGCCTATGAGACTTTGAGTGACGACCAAAAACGTGCAGCCTACGACCAGTATGGTGCTGCAGGTGCCAACGGTGGCTTTGGTGGTACTGGCGGTTTCGGTGGCTTTGACGGAGCAAGTGGCTTCGGTGGGTTTGAGGATATTTTCTCAAGTTTCTTTGGTGGAGGCGGTGCTTCGCGCAATCCAAACGCTCCTCGTCAAGGTGATGATCTCCAGTATCGTGTGAACTTGACCTTTGAAGAAGCTATCTTTGGAACGGAAAAAGAAGTCAAGTACAACCGTGAAGCAAGCTGTCGTACCTGTAATGGATCTGGTGCTAAGCCAGGGACAAGTCCAGTCACTTGTGGACGCTGTCATGGCGCTGGTGTTATTAACGTCGATACGCAGACTCCTCTTGGTATGATGCGCCGCCAAGTAACCTGTGATGTCTGTCATGGTCGTGGAAAAGAAATCAAAGATCCATGTACAACTTGTCACGGAACAGGTCATGAAAAACAAGCTCATAGCGTACATGTAAAAATCCCTGCTGGTGTGGAAACAGGCCAACAAATTCGCCTAGCTGGTCAAGGTGAAGCAGGCTTTAACGGTGGACCTTATGGTGACTTGTATGTAGTGGTTTCTGTGGAAGCTAGCGACAAGTTTGAACGTGAAGGAACAACTATTTTCTACAAGTTAAATCTTAATATTGTCCAAGCTACTCTTGGAGATACTGTGGAAATTCCAACTGTGCATGGAGATGTTGAATTGGTCATCCCAGAAGGAACTCAGACTGGCAAGAAATTCCGTCTACGTGGTAAGGGAGCACCGAGCCTTCGTGGCGGTGCCGTTGGTGACCAATACGTGACTGTCAATGTCGTTACTCCGACAGGTTTGAACGACCGCCAAAAAGCTGCGCTTAAAGAATTCGCAGCTGCAGGTGACTTGAAAGTCAATCCAAAGAAAAAAGGCTTCTTTGACCATATAAAAGATGCCTTTGAAGGAGAATAAAGTAAAAAGAGCCGGCGGGCTCTTTTTTAAGCGTAAACAAGCTATATCCCATCAACTATACACCACAATTTAGACAACTCATTCACCATTTCATAACTAATACTCTTCGAAAACCTCTTCAAACCGCGTCAACGTCGCCTTGCCGTATATATGTGACTGACTTCGTCAGTCTTATCTACAACCTCAAAACAGTGTTTTGAGCAACCTGCGGCTAGTTTCCTAATTTGCTCTTTGATTTTCATTGAGTATAAATCAAATACTTTCCCAGACTTTTCGCCGTAATGAAAACACTTGAAACCGGTTGATTTCAGGTGTTTAGAAACTTTGAGACCTAGGCTCAAAGTTTAGGTATGGAATTTCGAAGAAGGTCGCTACCGTCCGTCATTACTTAAGGAAAGTCTTAAAAAATCTATAAACTAAAAAGAGCCATCGGGCTCTTTTTACTTATCCTCAAGCTACTGTGTTTCTTTTACCACAGCTAGTCTAGTCTGGAAATCTTTTTCCAAGACTTTGAATTTATAGGTTAAATCTTTTTGGTATTCCTTGATAAGGGCTTTTTGTTGGTCGATGATTTGCAGGCTGTTTTGGATGATATCCAAATCATCCTTGATAGCTTCGACACGGTCAGTTGTATCTAGCACTTCATCCTGAATGGCTTGGCGATTTTTCACGACAAAATAACTTCCAGCTGCAGCTCCTGCAAATAGCAATAGATTGGATAGTTTCATGGCATCTCCTTAAGCGTTTTTAATGGTTTCAGCGACTTGGGCAAGTTTGTCAAAGTCAGGTTCGTGGGCGATAAAGTCAATCTTGAGGTCATCTTCTGCACCGTAGCGAGGTACGAGATGCACGTGGGTATGAAAGACTGTTTGACCAGCAACTTCCTCACAGTTGGCGATGATGTTCATACCAGCAGCTTTGGTAGCTTTCATAACTTTTTGAGCTACCAGTGGCACTTGGGCAAAGAGTTGGCTGGCACTTGGGGCATCCATCTCCAAAAGATTGCGATAGTGCTCTTTTGGTACAATGAGGGTGTGTCCAGGCGTGACTTGAGAGATATCAAGAAAGGCAAGAACCTGCTCATCTTCGTATACTTTTGAAGCAGGAATCTCCCCTGCGATAATCTTACAAAAAATGCAATCTGACATAAAATCCACCTCTACTGTATTGAATTTTGATATAATATAGCTACATTATACCAGATTCGGAGAAAATATGTTAGAAATTAAAAACCTGACAGGAGGCTATGTTCACGTTCCTGTCTTGAAAGATGTGTCTTTTACAGTTGAAAGTGGGCAGTTGGTCGGTTTGATTGGTCTCAACGGTGCTGGGAAATCAACAACAATTAATGAGATTATTGGTCTGTTGATACCTTACAGTGGGGAAATCAAGATTAACGGTCTCACCTTGCGAGAAGATGCGACTAGCTACCGCAAGCAGATTGGTTATATCCCAGAAACGCCTAGTCTGTATGAGGAATTGACCCTCAGAGAGCATATCGAGACGGTTGCCATGGCCTATGGTATTGAGCAAAAGGTGGCTTTTGATCGTGTGGAACCTTTGTTAAAAATGTTTCGTTTGGATCAAAAATTAGACTGGTTTCCAGTACATTTCTCAAAAGGGATGAAGCAGAAGGTCATGATTATCTGTGCTTTTGTCGTAGATCCGAGTCTTTTCATCGTTGATGAGCCTTTTCTTGGTCTCGATCCCTTGGCGATTGCCGACTTGATTCAGCTTCTAGAAGTAGAAAAGCAAAAAGGCAAGTCCATCCTCATGAGTACCCACGTGCTGGATTCGGCGGAAAAGATGTGTGACGCCTTTGTCATTCTCCACAAGGGAGAGGTGCGGGCTCAGGGGAACCTCCAGCAACTCCGTGAAGCCTTTGACATGCCTGAAGCGAGTTTGAATGATATTTACTTGGCTCTTACCAAAGAGGAGGAGCTATGAAAGACTTGTTTTTAAAACGAAAGCAGGCTTTTCGTAAGGAGTGTGTCGGTTATCTGCGTTATGTTCTCAATGACCACTTTGTCTTGTTCCTGCTAGTTCTCATCGGTTTTCTAGCTTACCAGTACAGTCAACTCTTACAACATTTTCCTGAAAATCACTGGCCTATCCTCTTGTTTTTGGGGATTGTATCTGCCTTGCTTATGGCTTGGGGAGGAATCGCAACCTATATGGAAGGACCTGACAAGCTCTTTCTCTTAGTCAGTGAAGAGGAGGTTAAGTCCCACCTCAAAGGGCAGACGATGCGCTCACTGGTCTTTTGGCTCTTTGTCCAAACCCTTTTCTTGCTTTTATTTGCGCCCTTATTTTTAGCCATGGGTTATGGCTTGCCAGTTTTTCTCATCTATGTGCTTTTATTGGGAGCTGGGAAATACCTGCTCTTTCGTCAAAAAGCCAGTAAATGTTTTACTGAGAACGGAATTGACTGGGACTATGTGATTGCCCAAGAAAGCAAGCGCAAGCAAGTCTTGCTTCGTTTCTTTGCTCTCTTTACGCAGGTCAAGGGCGTTTCCAATAGTGTCAAACGTCGCGCTTATCTGGATTTTATCCTTAAAGTAGTTCAGAAAGTGCCGAGCAAGATTTGGCAAAACCTCTATCTCCGTTCTTATCTGCGAAATGGAGATCTCTTTGCCCTCAGTTTGCGCCTTTTGTTCCTATCCTTGTTAGCTGTGATCTTTATTGAGCAATCTTGGATAGCTACAGCGGTGGTAGTGCTGTTTAACTACCTCTTGCTCTTTCAGTTACTCGCTCTCTATCATGCCTTTGATTACCAATACTTGACCCAGCTCTTTCCGCTAGAAAAAGGGGAGAAAGAAAAGGGATTGAAACAGATTGTGCTTGGTGTGGGAAGTGCAGTTCTTTTGCTGGAATTGTTGGTCGGAGCAGTGGTTTTTCAAGAAAAAATAGCCTTGTTGGCTCTTGTAGGGGCTAGTCTCTTCCTACAATTGTTTTATTTGCCTTACCAACTAAAAAGATTGGTTGACGAATAGACCAAAAACTAGTAGAATAGTAAGGAAACTTTATACGGAGGAAAGAAATGGACTTGGGTGATAATGAGCTAACGCTGACCCCTATCCCTGGGAAGAGCGGCAAAGCTTATATGGGAAGCTACCCTGATGGGAAGCGCGTCTTTGTAAAAATGAACACCTCTCCAATCCTACCTGGCCTAGCCAGAGAACAAATCGCTCCTCAATTACTATGGACTCGTCGTTTGCCAGATGGCCGTGATATGTGTGCTCAGGAATGGCTGACGGGCAAAATCTTGACCCCTTACGATATGAATCGCAAGCAGATTATCAATATCTTGAACCGCCTTCACCGCTCGCGTCCCTTGATGAAGCAGTTGAGCCGTTTGGGATATACCATGGAAACACCAGTTGATTTGCTACGTTCTTGGCAGCAAGGAGTTCCAGAAATCTTGAAGCAGAACCACTATTTGAACAGTGTGATTGCTGAGCTAGGTAAGACGGTTCCAGGTTTTAGGGAAGACCATGCAACGATTGTGCATGGAGATCTTCGTCATAGTAATTGGATTGAGACAGAGAGTGGACTCGTTTATCTAGTGGATTGGGATTCGGTTCGTCTGACGGATCGTATGTTTGATGTGGCGCATTTGCTATGCCACTACATTCCAGATCATCAGTGGCGCCAATGGTTGAGAGACTACGGCTATAAGTACAATCAGACAGTGTTAGATAAATTGTATTGGTATGGTCAGTATTCTTACTTGAACCAGATTGCCAAATACTGTGAAAATCAAGATTTAGACAATGTAAACCGGGAGATTTATGCCTTGCGCGTCTTCCGTGACAAGTATGGAAAGAAGAGATGAGAGTTAGAAATCGTAAAGGGGCGACAGAATTACTAGAGGCCAATCCTCAGTATGTGGTCCTCAATCCCTTGGAAGCTAAAGGGAAATGGCGAGACTTGTTTGGAAATGATCATCCTATTCATGTAGAGGTTGGAAGTGGGAAAGGGGCCTTCGTATCCGGAATGGCCAAGCAAAATCCTGACATCAACTACATCGGGATTGATATCCAAAAGTCGGTATTGAGTTATGCCTTGGACAAGGTGCTTGAAGTTGGAGTTCCCAATATCAAGTTGCTGTGGGTAGATGGTTCGGATTTGACCGACTACTTTGAAGACGGTGAGATTGATCGTCTCTACCTAAACTTTTCAGATCCCTGGCCTAAAAAACGTCATGAAAAACGTCGTTTAACATACAAGAGTTTCTTGGATATCTTCAAGCGCATCTTGCCTGAGAATGGGGAAATCCATTTCAAGACAGATAACCGTGGCTTATTTGAGTATAGTCTAGTGAGCTTTTCTCAGTATGGGATGAAACTCAATGGTGTTTGGCTGGACTTGCATGCCAGTGATTTTGAAGGCAATGTCATGACAGAATATGAGCAAAAATTCTCCAACAAGGGTCAAGTGATCTACCGAGTTGAAGCAGAATTTTAAGAAATAGCTTGAAAACCAGCTGTTTGAGTGCTAATGCTTTACATAAATTGACAAACGTGCTATACTGATAGTAAGAATATGAGAAAGAGAGGCGGGGAAATATCTTCGCCTCTTGCTTATGAGGAGGTGGACGCAATCGCAACAATCGTAGAATTAGTCAGAGAAGTTGTAGAACCTGTCATCCAAGCGCCTTTCGAGCTCGTGGATATCGAGTATGGAAAGATTGGCAGTGACATGATTCTCAGTATTTTTGTAGATAAACCCGAAGGAATTACCTTGAACGACACGGCAGACCTGACAGAAATCATCAGTCCTGTTCTTGATACCATCAAGCCCGATCCCTTCCCAGAACAATATTTCCTAGAAATCACCAGTCCAGGCTTGGAACGCCCTTTGAAAACCAAGGATGCTGTCGCTGGAGCGGTTGGGAAATACATCCATGTCGGGCTCTACCAAGCCATCGATAAACAAAAAGTCTTTGAGGGAACCTTGTTGGCCTTTGAAGAAGACGAGTTGACTGTGGAGTATATGGACAAGACACGTAAGAAAACCGTCCAAATTCCATACAGTTTAGTATCAAAAGCACGTTTAGCAGTAAAATTATAGAAAAGAAAGGATAGCTTTTGAGGATTCAAAAGTGAAGAAAACATGAGTAAAGAAATGCTAGAGGCCTTCCGCATTTTGGAAGAAGACAAGGGAATCAAAAAAGAAGACATCATCGACGCAGTAGTAGAATCGCTTCGTTCCGCTTATCGCAGACGCTATGGTCAATCTGACAGCGTAGCTATCGACTTCAATGAAAAGACAGGTGACTTTACTGTCTATACCGTCCGTGAAGTTGTTGATGAAGTATTTGATAGCCGTTTGGAAATCAGCTTGAAAGATGCCCTTGCCATTAATTCAGCCTATGAGCTTGGTGACAAAATCAAGTTTGAAGAAGCACCAGCTGAGTTTGGTCGTGTAGCAGCCCAATCTGCTAAACAAACCATCATGGAAAAAATGCGCAAGCAAACACGTGCCATCACATACAATACTTACAAGGAACATGAACAAGAAATCATGTCTGGTACAGTAGAACGATTTGACAACCGCTTTATTTACGTCAACCTTGGCAGCATCGAAGCCCAATTGTCAAAACAAGACCAAATCCCTGGAGAAGTCTTTGCTTCCCACGACCGTATTGAAGTCTACGTTTACAAGGTTGAAGACAATCCTCGTGGTGTCAATGTCTTTGTTAGTCGTAGCCATCCAGAAATGATCAAACGCTTGATGGAGCAAGAAATTCCAGAAGTCTACGATGGAACTGTTGAAATCATGAGCGTAGCCCGCGAAGCTGGTGACCGTACGAAAGTTGCCGTTCGTAGCCACAATCCAAACGTGGATGCTATCGGGACAATCGTTGGACGTGGTGGTGCCAACATCAAGAAAATCACCAGCAAATTCCACCCAGCTCGTTACGATGCCAAGAGTGACCGCATGATTCCTGTCGAAGAAAACATTGACGTTATCGAGTGGGTAGCGGATCCAGCTGAGTTTATCTACAATGCCATCGCACCGGCAGAAGTTGACCAAGTTATCTTTGATGAAAATGACAGCAAACGTGCCTTAGTCGTTGTACCTGATAACAAGCTTTCTCTTGCCATCGGTCGTCGTGGACAAAACGTTCGCTTGGCGGCTCATTTGACAGGTTACCGTATCGATATCAAGTCTGCCAGCGAATTTGAAGCTATGGAAGAAGCAGGTCAAGTGGATTACGCAGCTGCGGACGAATTGATCGAAGAATAAAAGCTGCTAGAGGAGGGAAAGATGAAAACAAGAAAAATCCCTTTGCGCAAGTCTGTTGTATCCAACGAAGTGATTGATAAGCGTGATTTGCTCCGCATTGTCAAGAACAAAGAAGGACAGGTTTTTATCGATCCGACAGGCAAGGCCAATGGCCGTGGCGCTTATATCAAGCTAGACAATGCAGAAGCCCTAGAGGCAAAAAAGAAGAAAGTCTTTAACCGCAGCTTTAACATGGAAGTGGAAGAAAGCTTTTATGACGAGTTGATCGCCTATGTGGATCACAAAGTGAAAAGAAGAGAGTTAGGACTTGAATAAGCAAAAGATAAGCAATCTCTTGGGACTTGCTCAACGAGCAGGCCGGATCATATCAGGTGAGGAATTGGTGGTCAAGGCTATCCAAGATCAGAAAGCCAAGCTAGTCTTTCTAGCCAATGATGCTGGTCCCAATCTGACCAAGAAGATTCAAGATAAAAGTGACTATTATCAAGTAGAAGTTATAACCGTGTTTTCAACACTGGAATTAAGCATAGCAGTCGGAAAATCGAGAAAGGTTTTGGCTGTGACAGATGCTGGATTTACAAAGAAAATGAGGTCTCTTATGGAATAGAAGAGGAGGACATGATTTGTCTAAGAAAAGATTGTACGAAATCGCAAAAGAACTTGGAAAAGAAAGTAAAGAAGTTGTAGCGCGTGCAAAAGAGTTGGGCTTGGATGTGAAAAGCCACTCATCGAGTGTGGAAGCTGTTGCTGCTGAACAAATCGCAGCGAGCTTTAAACCTGCACCTGCTCCTAAGGCAGAAGTAAAACCTGCAGCACCAAAAGCAAGTGTAGAAAAGAAAGCAGAAAAGCCTGTATCAGCTAAACCAGTAGTCGCTAAGGAAGAAAGCAAATCAGCTACACCTGCAGCTCCTAAGGAAGAAAAAGTAGTGGCCGCAAGACCACAGAGTCGAAACTTCAAGGCGGAGCGTGAGGCGCGTGCCAAAGAGCAGGCAGAACGACGCAAACAAAATAAGGGCAACAACCGTGACCAACAACAAAATGGTAACCGTCAGAAAAATGACGGCCGTAATGGTGGAAAACCTGGTCAAGGGAACCGCGACAATCGCCGATTTAACGACCAAGGGAAAAAACCACAAGGTCAAGGGAATCGTGGCAATGATCGCCGTCAGCAACAAGACTTCCAGCCAAAACAAGCTGGACCACGTGTTGACTTTAAAGCCCGTGCAGCAGCCCTAAAAGCAGAGCAAAATGCAGAGTACGCACGCTCAAGCGAGGAGCGCTTCAAACAATCGCAAGCAGCCAAAGAAGCCTTGGCTCAAGCTAACAAACGCAAGGAGCCAGAGGAAATCTTTGAAGAAGCTGCTAAGCTAGCTGAACAAACGCAGCCAGCAGTAACAGTAGCTCCTGTAGCGAAAGAAGCGCCAGTGGATACACGTCGTAAAAAACAAGCTCGACCAGACAAAGAACGTGATGATTATGATCACGAAGAAGATGGTCCTAGAAAACAACAAAAGAATCGAAGTAGTCAGAATCAAGTGAGAAATCAAAGAAATAGTAACTGGAATAACAACAAGAAAAATAAAAAAGGGAACAAGCAAAACAACCGTAACCAGACTCCAAAACCTGTTACAGAGCGTAAGTTCCACGAATTGCCAACAGAATTCGAATATACAGATGGTATGACTGTTGCGGAAATCGCAAAACGTATCAAACGTGAACCAGCTGAAATCGTTAAGAAACTCTTTATGATGGGTGTGATGGCCACACAAAACCAATCCTTGGATGGAGAAACCATTGAACTCCTCATGGTGGATTACGGTATCGAAGCCAAACAAAAGGTTGAAGTGGATAATGCCGACATCGAACGTTTCTTTGTCGAAGATGGCTATCTTAATGAAGATGAATTGGTTGAGCGTCCACCAGTTGTAACCATCATGGGACACGTTGACCATGGTAAAACAACCCTCTTGGATACCCTTCGTAACTCCCGTGTTGCGACAGGTGAAGCAGGTGGTATCACTCAGCATATCGGTGCCTACCAAATCGTGGAAAATGGCAAGAAGATCACCTTCCTTGATACACCAGGACACGCGGCCTTTACTTCTATGCGTGCGCGTGGTGCATCTGTTACCGATATTACCATCTTGGTTGTAGCGGCCGACGATGGGGTTATGCCTCAGACTATCGAAGCCATCAACCACTCAAAAGCGGCAAACGTTCCAATTATCGTGGCTATCAACAAGATTGATAAACCAGGTGCCAACCCAGAACGCGTTATCGGTGAATTGGCAGAGCATGGTGTCATGTCAACAGCTTGGGGTGGAGATTCTGAATTTGTTGAAATTTCAGCTAAATTCAACCAAAATATCGAAGAATTGTTGGAAACAGTCCTTCTTGTGGCTGAAATCCAAGAACTCAAAGCAGACCCAACAGTTCGTGCTATCGGTACTGTTATCGAAGCTCGCTTGGATAAAGGAAAAGGTGCGGTCGCAACCCTTCTTGTGCAACAAGGTACCTTGAATGTCCAAGACCCAATCGTTGTCGGAAATACCTTCGGTCGTGTCCGTGCCATGACCAATGATCTTGGTCGTCGTGTCAAGGTCGCAGGCCCATCAACGCCGGTTTCTATCACAGGTCTAAACGAAGCGCCAATGGCTGGTGACCACTTTGCCGTTTACGAAGATGAAAAATCTGCACGTGCGGCCGGTGAAGAACGTGCAAAACGTGCCCTCATGAAACAACGCCAAGCTACCCAACGTGTCAGCCTTGAAAACCTCTTTGATACGCTTAAAGCTGGTGAGCTTAAGTCAGTTAATGTTATCATCAAGGCCGACGTACAAGGTTCTGTTGAAGCCCTTTCTGCCTCACTTCAAAAGATCGATGTAGAAGGTGTCAAAGTCACCATTGTCCACTCGGCAGTCGGTGCTATCAACGAATCTGATGTGACCCTTGCGGAAGCTTCAAATGCCTTTATCATTGGTTTCAACGTACGCCCTACACCACAAGCGCGCCAACAAGCCGAAGCTGACGATGTTGAAATCCGTCTTCACAGCATTATCTATAAGGTTATCGAAGAGATGGAAGAAGCCATGAAAGGGATGCTTGACCCAGAATTTGAAGAAAAAGTTATCGGTGAAGCAGTTATCCGTGAAACCTTTAAGGTATCTAAAGTCGGAACTATCGGTGGATTCATGGTTATCAACGGTAAGGTTACCCGTGATTCTAAAGTCCGTGTTATCCGTGACGGTGTCGTAATCTATGATGGCGAACTCGCAAGCTTGAAACACTACAAAGACGACGTTAAAGAAGTTACAAACGGTCGTGAAGGTGGTCTCATGATCGATGGCTACAATGATATCAAGACTGATGATGTGATTGAGGCATATGTCATGGAAGAAATCAAACGATAATAGAGAAACGATAGCTCATTTGACTCGTTGTCAACAGCGCCTTGATGAACTTTAGTTCTATCAAAGGCTTGTTTCCTAGATTCAAATGGCTCTAGTTCCTCTATCTATTAAAAATAGCTAGGTCTGCTGGCCTAGCTTTTGGTTCAAAGTAGAGAAAGGAATATCATGGCAAATCATTTCCGTACGGATCGTGTGGGCATGGAAATCAAGCGTGAAGTCAATGAGATTTTGCAAAAGAAAGTCCGTGATCCGCGTGTCCAAGGTGTGACCATTACAGATGTTCAGATGCTGGGTGACTTGTCTGTTGCCAAGGTTTACTACACCATTTTGAGTAACCTTGCTTCAGATAATCAAAAAGCTCAAATCGGGCTTGAAAAAGCAACTGGTACCATCAAACGTGAACTTGGTCGCAATTTGAAATTGTACAAAATCCCAGATTTAACCTTCGTCAAAGATGAGTCCATCGAATATGGAAACAAGATTGACGAGATGCTACGCAATCTGGATAAGAACTAAAAAAGAGGGGTGCCCCTCTTTTTTGTTGCCAGAGCATGATCATTGCTATTTGACGATGTATCCATCTGATAAAAATCGGTTTAAAAAATTTGTATATTTCGAATAGTATGATATGATAAAGCTTGATATAAATGAAAAACGGAGAGATATATGGCTAAACAAGATATAGCTATGCAAGTACTGCAACAAGTGGTGAAACTTCCCGTAGTCAAGGTCGATCGAGAAAGATTTTTGGTAGAAAAGTTTTCAAAGGAATTAGACCGTAAGGATATTCCAACTTTGATTGAACAAGGACCGACTTCTTTGTTGCCTCAAGAAAGCTTGGATAGAGTGGCCAAGGCCTGTATTAAAGACAATGTCCTGTTAGCCAGTGGAACTTCGGTTTTGGCAGGTCTACCTGGAGGGATTGTCATGGCGATCACTATCCCGACAGACGTAGCCCAGTTTTATGCTTTTTCATTGAAATTAGCTCAAGAACTAGGGTATATTTACGGATTTGATGATCTTTGGGCATCGCGCAATGAGTTAAGCGAGGAAGCTAAAAACACACTTCTACTGTATCTCGGTGTGATGCTGGGAGTAAATGGCGCAGGTGCCCTGCTTCGATCAGGCGGTGTGACAGTAGCCAAGCAAGTCATAAAAGTAGTGAACAAGAAAGCCTTGACAAAAACTCTTTGGTATCCAATTTTAGAAAAAGTTTTGAAAATTTTTGGTGTCAATCTGACAAAAGGAGGCCTAGCTAAAGGGATGGGGAAAGTGATTCCTATCCTAGGTGGAGTCATTTCTGGTGGCTTAACCTTTGCGACCATGAAACCGATGGGAGAAAGATTGCAACAGGAATTGTCCAAGCTAGTCAACTACAATGAAGTGCAATATCAAAGAGACGTTGATACTATCCGAAAAGAGGTCGAAATCATCGAAGGAGAGTAATATGGGATTCATTAAAATTCTAGCTAAGACATACGGGAATTACTTTTTCGTGATGCAAAGCATCAAAGTCCTGAAGAACATGAAAAAAGATGACAATGCTCTAGTAGGTTTCGGGAAAGTACTGCTTGCTGACAAGTTGATGGATGTAGCTCAGTGGCTCGCAAAACCAGATGATAAAGAATAACTTGAAATGAAAGAAACTGGTAGGAACTCCACTGCTAGTTTTTTAATCTCTTTCCATATGGTATAATATAAGCAGTAAAATCATTTTATACTCTTCGAAAATCTCTTCAAACCACGTCAGCTTCACCTTGCCGTACTTAAGTACAGCCTGCGGCTAGCTTCCTAGTTTGCTCTTTGATTTTCATTGAGTATTAGAACATACATGGAGGTCGTCATGGACAATATCATCGATGTGTCAATACCCGTTGCAGAAGTGGTAGACAAGCACCCAGAAGTTTTGGAAATCCTAGTGGAGCTCGGTTTTAAACCACTTGCTAATCCCTTGATGCGCAACACAGTCGGTCGCAAAGTATCGCTGAAGCAGGGTTCTAAACTTGAAGGAACTCCTATGGACAAGATTGTCCGCACGCTAGAAGCGAACGGCTATGAAGTGATTGGATTAGACTAATGGCAGATGAACGGATTCATATCCTACGGGATATTTTGTTAGAATTGCACAATGGCGCCTCTCCTGAGTCAGTTCAGGAGCGTTTTGATGCGACCTTTACAGGTGTGTCAGCCATCGAGATTTCCCTCATGGAGCACGAGCTGATGAACTCAGACTCAGGTGTCACCTTTGAAGATGTCATGGAACTTTGCGATGTCCATGCCAATCTTTTTAAAAATGCTGTTAAGGGTGTCGAAGTAGAGGATACCGAGCATCCTGGCCACCCCGTTCGCGTCTTCAAGGATGAAAATCTGGCTCTTCGTGCTGCCTTGATTCGCATTCGGAGACTGTTAGATACCTATGAGTCTATGGAAAACGAGGAAATGCTGGCAGAGATGCGCAAGGGTTTGGTCCGTCAAATGGGGCTTTTAGGGCAATTTGACATTCACTACCAGCGCAAGGAAGAGCTCTTTTTCCCCATCATGGAGCGTTATGGACACGATTCACCTCCAAAAGTTATGTGGGGAGTGGATGACCAGATCAGGGAACTCTTTCAAACAGCTTTAACGACAGCCAAGTCACTACCAGAAGTGTCGATTAGCAGTGTAAAAGAAGATTTTGAAGCTTTTGCGACAGAGTTTGAGAGCATGATTTTCAAGGAAGAGTCCATCCTCCTCATGATTCTCCTTGAGTCTTTCACCCAGGATGATTGGATTCAGATTGCGGAGGAGAGCGATGCTTACGGCTATGCCATCGTCCGTCCGTCTGAGAAATGGGTTCCAGAACGTCAGAGCTTTGTTGAGGAAAAGAGTGCAGAGGAGCCCGTGCAGCTAGACACGGCAGAGGGTCAAGTTCAGCAAGTTATCAATACACCAGAAGGACAGTTCACCATTACCTTTACCCCTAAGGAAAAGGAAGCAGTGCTGGACCGTCATAGTCAACAGGCTTTTGGGAATGGCTATCTCTCCGTCGAGCAGGCCAATCTCATCCTCAATCACCTCCCTATGGAAATTACCTTTGTTAATAAGGACGATATTTTCCAGTATTACAATGACAATACGCCAGCTGATGAGATGATTTTCAAACGGATACCGTCCCAAGTCGGGCGCAATGTTGAACTCTGCCATCCGCCCAAGTATCTAGAAAAGGTGAAGGCCGTTATGAAAGGTCTTCGTGAAGGGGTCAAGGACAAGTATGAAATGTGGTTCAAGTCTGAGTCGCGAGGCAAGTTTGTCCACATCACCTACGCTGCAGTACACGATGAAAACGGAGAATTTCAAGGAGTGTTGGAGTATGTTCAGGATATCCAGCCCTACCGTGAGATTGATACGGACTATTTCCGTGGATTAGAATAAGGAGAAGCAATGAGTTACGAACAAGAATTTATGAAGGAATTTGAGGCCTGGGTGAATACCCAGATTATGATCAACGACATGGCGCACAAGGAAAGTCAAAAAGTCTACGAAGAAGACCAAGACGAACGTGCCAAAGATGCCATGATTCGCTACGAAAGCCGTTTGGATGCTTATCAGTTCTTGCTGGGTAAATTTGAAAATTTCAAGGCGGGCAAGGGATTTCATGATTTGCCAGAAGGATTATTTGGTGAGCGAAACTATTAAAATTCAGATACTTTCTTGATTTTTTGCTAAAATCTTGATAAAATATTTTTATTAAATCCTTGTCAGAGCAGGGATTTTTTATTGAAAGGATTTTATCATGTCAAAGAAACTCCAACGTAAAAAACAATTGCGAAACAGCCTTCGTCGTTCAGGTGCATTTTCAAGTACGGTGACCAAAGTTGTCGAAGAGACCAAGAAAGTCGTGAAACACGCAGAAAAATCTGCTAGCCAAGCGGGAAAAGTTGTCTCTAAAAAAATGGAACAAGCAGTAGAAGCGACCAAGGAACAAGCTCAAAAAGTAGCCAATTCTGTAGAAGATTTCGCAGCTACTTTGGGTGGCCTCTCAGTAGATCGCGCTAAGACTTTCTATGATGAAGGCATCAAGTCAGCTTCTGACTTCAAAAACTGGACTGAAAAAGAACTCCTTGCCTTGAAAGGAATCGGCCCAGCTACGATCAAGAAATTAAAAGAAAACGGCATCAAGTTCAAGTAATCTTTCTTGCCCCTTGCATTTCCGAGAAAAACTTGTTACAATAAAGCCATTAGAGGTGTTTTGAATTCCGCATTTTACAGAAAGTGGCGGTGCTGAGAAGTCCACAAATGTGTCAAAACTTGTTGCTGATGGATGAAAAATTGAAATAATATTGTCTTTTTATTATAAAGACGAGAGTTGCGGGCGTCTCTGCCCGAAATTGGGTGGTACCGCGGATAAACACATTCGTCCCTGTCAGATTAATGACAGGGGCGATTTTTTGTAGAAAGCGAGGTAGAAGGATGATAAGAGCAGAGTTGCCAGAACGAATAGAGACCGAGCGGCTAGTCTTACGAGTCCGTACCGTGACTGATGTTGTGGATATCTTTGACTATGCCAGTAGGTCAGAAGTTTCCTATCCAGCAGGCTTTCCGCCCGTCAAGACCTTGGAAGATGAGATTTATTATCTAGAGCATATCCTTCCTGAGCGCAATCAAAAGGAAAATCTCCCAGCAGGTTATGGGATTGTCGTTAAAGGAACCGATAAGGTCATCGGCTCTGTTGATTTCCCTCGTCGTCACGAGGATGATGTCTTGGAGATTGGCTATATCTTACATCCAGACCATTGGGGTCTAGGTTATGTTCCAGAAGCAGCGTGTGCCTTGATTGACCTAGCTTTTAAAGAATTGAATCTGCATAAGATTGAACTGACTTGCTTTGGCTACAATATCCAAAGTCAACGAGTCGCAGAGAAGCTTGGTTTTACCCTTGAAGCTCGCATAAGAGACCGCAAAGATGCTCAGGACAATCGCTGTGATGATTTGAGGTATGGCTTGCTGAGGAGTGAGTGGGAGGTGGTTTGATGCACATTTTCATCATTGGGGCTCCGGCTTCTGGGAAAATGACGATTGGTCAAGAGTTATCTCGACTGACAGATGCTACCCTCTTTTATAACCATAAAGCTATCGATTTTGCACTAGAAATCTATCAGGACTTTACAGAGGAAATGTGGGAATTTGTTCGTGGAATTACCTTTTCTTTCCTTGGAGCAAGTGCTAGGAATCAGCGATCTGTGATTTTAACAGACGTAATTGATTTTTCAAATCAGTACCAGCTGCTGTATTTGAAGCAAATTCAGGATTTGTTGGATGATTATCATCAAGAGATTCTGTTTGTTGAGTTGGAAACGACACTTGAAGAGCGCTTACGTCGAAATCGAACGGAGAATCGATTAAAGCATAAACCCTTAAAACGACATATTGAGGTATCTGAAAGAGAAATTTTGGAGACTGCTGAAACACTTCAATTAAATTCTCAACATCAACCGAATGAGTTGCACCACTACTTTAAAATAAATAATACGAATCTGTCTGCAGAAGAAGTTGCCAAGCAGATTCAAAATAAAATGAATACAATAGAGAAAGGACAAACACATGTCTAAAGAACTTTCACCTAAATACAATCCAGCCGAGGTTGAGGCTGGTCGTTACCAAAAATGGCTTGATGAAGATGTTTTCAAGCCTTCAGGCGATCAAAAAGCTAAGCCTTATTCGATCGTGATTCCACCACCAAACGTAACTGGGAAACTTCACCTTGGTCATGCTTGGGATACGACGCTTCAGGATATCATCATTCGTCAAAAACGCATGCAAGGTTTCGATACGCTTTGGCTTCCAGGGATGGACCACGCAGGTATTGCCACCCAAGCTAAGGTTGAGGAGCGCTTGCGTGGTGAGGGTATTAGCCGTTATGACCTCGGTCGTGAGAGATTCCTAGAGAAAGTTTGGGAATGGAAAGATGAATATGCCACTACTATCAAGGAACAATGGGGCAAGATGGGACTCTCTGTAGACTACTCTCGTGAGCGTTTCACCCTTGATGAAGGTTTGTCAAAAGCGGTTCGCAAGGTCTTTGTCGAGCTTTATAAAAAAGGCTGGATCTACCGTGGTGAGTTTATCATCAACTGGGACCCAGCAGCTCGCACAGCCCTTTCTGATATCGAGGTGATTCACAAGGATGTCGAAGGTGCCTTCTACCACATGAACTACATGCTAGAAGACGGCTCACGCGCCCTTGAAGTTGCGACAACTCGTCCTGAGACCATGTTTGGGGACGTTGCGGTTGCGGTCAATCCAGAAGACCCACGCTACAAGGACTTGATTGGTAAAAACGTTATCCTTCCAATCGCTAATAAATTAATCCCAATCGTTGGGGACGAACACGCAGATCCTGAGTTTGGAACTGGTGTCGTGAAAATTACACCTGCCCACGATCCAAACGACTTCTTGGTTGGTCAACGTCATAATTTGCCACAAGTCAACGTCATGAACGACGACGGAACCATGAATGATTTGGCCTTCGAATTTGCAGGCATGGACCGTTTTGAAGCTCGTAAGGCAGTCGTTGCTAAGTTGGAAGAAATCGGTGCCCTTGTAAAAATCGAAAAACGTGTTCACAGTGTTGGTCACTCCGAGCGTACAGGTGTTGTGGTGGAGCCACGCTTGTCTACGCAATGGTTCGTCAAGATGGACCAATTGGCTAAAAATGCCATTGCCAACCAAGATACTGATGATAAGGTAGAATTCTACCCCCCTCGTTTCAACGATACCTTCCTCCAATGGATGGAAAATGTCCACGACTGGGTAATCTCTCGTCAGCTCTGGTGGGGTCACCAAATCCCTGCTTGGTACAATGCTGAGGGTGAAATGTACGTCGGTGAAGAAGCTCCAGAAGGTGACGGATGGACTCAGGACGAAGACGTCTTGGATACTTGGTTCAGTTCTGCCCTTTGGTCATTCTCAACCATGGGCTGGCCTGATGTCGACTCAGAAGACTTCAAGCGTTATTATCCAACATCAACCTTGGTGACTGGTTATGATATTATCCCATTCTGGGTATCTCGGATGATTTTCCAAGGTTTGGAATTTACTGGCAAGTCGCCATTCAAAAATGCCTTGATTCACGGTCTCATTCGTGACGAGCAAGGCCGCAAGATGTCCAAGTCTCTTGGTAATGGGATTGACCCAATGGATGTCATTGATAAGTACGGAACAGATAGCCTTCGTTGGTTCCTATCAAACGGTTCTGCACCAGGACAAGACGTGCGCTTCTCTTACGAGAAAATGGATGCTTCATGGAACTTCATTAACAAGATTTGGAATATCTCTCGCTACATCCTCATGAACAATGAAGGATTGACCCTTGAGCAAGCAACTGCCAATGTCGAAAAAGTTGTCTACAAGGAAGCTGGAAATATCACTGACCGCTGGATTCTCCACAACCTCAATGAAACGATTGGAAAAGTCACTGAAAACTTTGATAAGTTTGAGTTTGGTGTGGCTGGTCACATCCTCTACAACTTCATCTGGGACGAATTTGCGGACTGGTACGTTGAGTTGACCAAGGAAGTCCTTTATAGCGATAACGAAGAAGAGAAAGTCATCACACGTTCTGTTCTCCTTTATACTTTGGACAAGATTCTTCGTCTCCTTCACCCAATCATGCCATTCGTGACAGAAGAAATCTTTGGACAAATATCAGAAGGCTCTATCGTTACAGCAGCATACCCAACTGTCAACCCAGCTTTCGAAGACCTTGCGGCCCACACTGGTGTGGAAAGTCTTAAAGACCTGATCCGTGCAGTACGTAATGCGCGTGCGGAAGTAAACGTAGCACCAAGCAAGCCTATCACCATCCTTGTTAAGACAAGTGATAGCGACTTGGAAGCCTTCTTTAACAGCAATGTCAATTACATCAAACGCTTCACAAATCCAGAACACCTGGAAATCGCTTCAACCATCCCTGCCCCTGAACTCGCAATGTCAAGCGTCATTACAGGAGCGGAAATCTACTTGCCACTCGCTGACCTCCTCAATGTCGAAGAAGAACTGGCTCGTCTCGACAAGGAACTGGCTAAATGGCAAAAAGAACTGGACATGGTCGGTAAAAAGCTCTCTAACGAACGCTTCGTAGCCAATGCCAAACCAGAAGTCGTCCAAAAAGAACGCGACAAACAAGCCGACTACCAAGCCAAATACGACGCGACCGTCGCACGTATTGATGAGATGAAGAAATTGGTGAAATAAACACAGAAACACGGTGGTAAGCCGTGTTTTTTGTGTTATAATATCAATTATAAATGTAGCAGTTGTGAAAGGAATATATATGTTTGATACTGTAGTTTTAAATCCTTTAGAAATTAATTTAGATTTTAATAACCCTAGATTTTCAATGTTTGATTTTAATACTGAAGAAGAAATAGTCAAATATTTGGTTGAATTTGAGCAGATTAAAGAACTTGCATTTCAAATTGGAGAAAACGGGTATAACACAATAGGTGAACGTATTATCGTTTTAAAAAGCAGAAATGCTGGAAAGATTAATTATACTGTATTAGAAGGTAATCGAAGAATTGCTTCGCTGAAACTTTTGTTTCAGTATTCATCTCTATTAACAAGTTCAGAAAGAAATAAACTTAAACAATTAAATCTGAATCTAAGTGATTTTGAAGTTAGTTGTGATGTAGTAAAAGAAGATACTAGAGACGAAGCGCTTTTTAAAATTAGTGCAAAACATGTTGATGGGATTAAGACATGGAGTGCGACTGATAAAAGGGTATTTTACCATAATCTTTATACCCAATATAGGGAAAAGGGATTATCAAGTGATGAAGCTTTAGATAATATTAAAAATATTACTCCAGAAGGAAAAGTTGCGATAAGAAATGCTATACAACAACTAAATTATTTAACTTCAGTTTATAATGCAGCCAAAATTTATAAGTCTGATTTGGAAAAGTTAACGCATTTAGATACAGATGTTCTTGTGTCGAGAGTTTCAAGACCATTGATTAAAGAGTTAAAACTTGAGTTTAATGATGATTTTCAAGTTGTAGCAAAAAATGAAAAAGTCTATCATGAAATATTAGGATTATTAGGTAAAGCAGTTTGGATTGATAAAAAATTAGATACACGGGTATTTAGTGTACAAGGACAATGGAATGAAATTGTCAAAAGTGACAAAGTAATACCAGGTTTAGCTGACAAAATTAAGGAATATAAAGAATCTGAAAAAATCAACGGTTCTAATGAAGAGTCATTAAAAAATACTCCTATAAGTAATGATACAAAAACTACTGAAGATAGTGTGGGAGATAATAAAGAGACTCCTAACTTACCAACAAATGATACGCGTGAGAATACTACGAATAATAATGACACACAAAATCAAGAAACAAAATATAAATTCTTTGTTCCAAAGCAATCAGTTACTATACAACGAGAAAATTATGATTTAGCTGATGATATTGAATTGCGAGATGATAAAAATAATAAAGTTTCAAGACAAAGTTCAGAATATTCTAGGCTTTTAATTAGTTGTAATCATCAAAATATCGTAATTACAGATAATATTATAGAGTCTATTTCTGAAAACGGGACGTACACTATCGATGTTAAATATAATGGACAAACTAAACATTTTCCAATATGTTTAAATATAGCGATTAATAATCAGCAACAGGAATATCAAGTTTTATTTAACCAACGGTGGTATGATGAGTCTTTATCAAAGTTATCAGCTAATCCCAAGTATTTTAAAATTTGTGGAGTGATAAGAAACTTACAAAAATACAACTCTTTATCACATAGTAACGACGAATATATCATAATTGCATTTTTACTTCGTGCGTTAATTGAATATACTACTAAAGCTTACATAGACTTATTCTCAGTTAAGAAGCCTGCTGATAATTTATCCTCCCTTATTACCACAGTTAAAGGACATTTATCTGATAAAGGGTTATTAAATAAAGAGGAAGTAAAGGCGTTAAAAAATACTAATGATATAGAAACATTAAATGGTTTAATTCATGATTACAGGACCACTATAAGTTCCATTGATATTAAAACCACTTGCAGTAAGTATCAAAATTTTTTCTCTATTGTATTTAATAGATTGTATGAAGGAGTGAATAATGGATAATTTTAGCCCGCTACGCTATCCTGGGGGAAAAAATAAAACTTATCAGTATGTTAAATATTTGGTAGAGAATAACAATATTGATACTTATATAGAGCCGTTTTGTGGTGGGGCTGCAGTAGCATTAAAATTGTTGCTTAATAATGACGTAAAAAAAATAATGTTAAATGATTTTGATAAATCCATTTATGCAATGTGGTTTTCAATTTTACATAATACTGATTCTTTTATAAAAAAAGTAAAAGAGGCAGTATTTACGATTGAAGAATGGGATAAGCAGCAAGATATTCAAAGAAACAAAGAAAATGTCGACTTACTTACATTAGGTTTCTCTACATTTTATCTAAATAGAACTAATCGATCAGGAATTATTCAAGCTGGTCCCATAGGTGGCAGAGCCCAAATGGGAAATTATAAAATGGATTGCAGATATAATACAGAAGTATTGATAAATAAGATTGAATTAATTGCTAAAAATAAGAGTAGAATCAATTTGTATAATATAGATGCTATTGAATTTATTAAAAATAATATTAATCGTACAAAACGGTCTCTGACTTTTTTTGACCCACCATATTATGTTAAGGGAAAACAATTGTACACGAATTTTTATGAACACATAGATCATTTAGAATTACGAGACACTATTGACAAATATATGAGTAAACATAAATGGGTTCTTACATATGATTTTCACGAGGAAATCCAAAATATGTACTCAAAATTTGAGCATTTCCCTTATATGTTAAACTACAGTGCGGGTAATTCAAAAAAAGGAATAGAATATATATTTTTTAGTGAAGAATTATCATCAGCTAAAATCAACGAGTATTTACACATTTTGTAAACAACATCTTAAGATAAGATTAGCTAGTTCAATTAATAACTGATGATTTTTTAGATTTCGAAATTTGTAAGCTAGCAATAGAGTAAAGGGAATTTTTTATAATTTCTAAGGAACTATTCAATCGATTTGCATTTGATTAAAATGATACACTGGAATGGTTAGTCAACATTTTAGAAAGCAGCTTACTACATAACAAATCCTCTAAGTTCGAACCGTCCTGAGAAGTAAAACATTGTAGCTTAATTTTCATATATAACCGTATCGAATTCATATGACTTGACACCGAAAAACCACCACACGATGCCATTGGCTGGGTAGCAAAGAAATAAAAAGTCCTGTCACTTTCTCCCATTTAACCTTTGACTATTCCGCAAAATTATCGTACAATAAAGAGTACATGATAAAATGAGGTCAGAGTCTGTTCACTCTGGCGATAGTAGTAAAAATGAGGAGAAACGCTTTGGAATTAGAAGTATTTGCTGGGCAAGAAAAAAGTGAACTATCTATGATTGAGGTAGCGCGTGCTATCTTGGAACTTCGTGGTCGCGACCATGAGATGCATTTTAGCGATCTTGTAAATGAAATTCAAAACTACCTTGGGACATCAAACAGCGATATCCGCGAAGCCTTGCCTTTGTTCTACACAGAGTTGAACTTTGACGGTAGCTTCATTTCACTTGGAGACAACAAATGGGGTCTTCGTTCATGGTATGGTGTGGACGAAATCGATGAAGAAATCATCGCTCTTGAAGAAAGTGACGACGAAGAAGTAGTACCAAAAGCTAAGAAGCAGCGTGTCAATGCCTTCATGGATGGGGATTCAGATGCTATTGACTACAATGCAGATGATCCAGAAGACGAAGACGCATACGAAGCAGACCCAGCTCTTTCATATGATGATGAAAATCCAGATGATGAGAAAAATGAAGTGGAAGCTTACGATGCGGAAATCAACGAAATCGCCCCTGATGACTTGGGTGAAGACGTGGATCTCAACGAAGAAGACGACGAGTTTTCTGACGATGATGCTGAAACGAGTGAAGAACAGTAAAATGCCTTTAAAAGGAGATCGCCTGATCTCCTTTTTTGTCGCTTGGGTAGAGTAGTTAAGTGAGTCTTCCGTTGGGTTGTAGATCTTTAGTTGGTTTTCTGAAAGCAATCTTCTTATTTTCAGGTTTTACCGATTCGGATTGACAAATGTTCTGCTTTGAGGTATTATATTGTTCGGGCACCTCTTTTAGAGGTCGGGGCTCCCTAGTTACTAGGGAGCTGTTTTTGTTTTTTCAGGAAGTTTTTCTTGAAAAGTCGTTATCCATAAAGGTCTTGTTCTCTATCTCCCCTTGTAGCTAACAAGACCTTGAGCATTTTAGAAAGAGGATTCTATGTCTACGAAATATATTTTTGTAACTGGTGGTGTGGTATCGTCTATTGGGAAAGGGATTGTGGCAGCAAGTCTGGGCCGTCTTTTGAAAAATCGTGGTCTCAAAGTAACGATTCAAAAGTTTGACCCTTATATCAATATCGATCCGGGAACCATGAGTCCTTATCAGCACGGGGAAGTCTTTGTGACAGATGATGGGGCTGAGACCGATTTGGACTTGGGTCACTATGAACGTTTCATCGATATCAATCTCAACAAATATTCCAACGTGACAACTGGGAAAATTTACAGTGAAGTTCTTCGTAAGGAACGCCGTGGAGAATACCTTGGGGCAACTGTTCAGGTTATTCCTCATATCACAGATGCTTTGAAAGAAAAAATCAAGCGTGCCGCTCTAACGACTGATTCTGATGTCATTATTACAGAGGTGGGTGGAACAGTAGGAGATATCGAGTCCTTGCCATTCTTAGAGGCCCTTCGTCAGATGAAGGCAGATGTGGGGGCGGATAATGTTATGTACATCCATACAACCTTGCTTCCTTACCTCAAGGCTGCTGGTGAAATGAAGACCAAACCAACTCAACACTCTGTAAAAGAATTGCGTGGATTGGGAATCCAGCCAAATATGTTGGTTATTCGTACAGAAAAACCAGCTGGTCAAGGAATTAAAAATAAACTAGCTCAGTTCTGTGACGTAGCACCAGAAGCTGTCATCGAATCATTGGATGTTGAACATCTTTACCAAATTCCATTGAATTTGCAGGCACAAGGTATGGACCAAATTGTTTGTGACCACTTGAAATTAGATGCACCAGCAGCGGATATGACAGAGTGGTCAGCCATGGTGGATAAGGTCATGAACCTCAAGAAACAGGTCAAGATTTCCCTCGTTGGTAAGTATGTGGAGTTGCAAGATGCCTACATCTCTGTGGTCGAAGCCTTGAAACACTCTGGGTATGCCAACGACGCAGAAGTGAAGATTAATTGGATCAATGCCAATGATGTGACAGCAGAGAATGTGGCGGAGCTCTTGTCGGATGCGGACGGAATCATCGTACCAGGAGGTTTTGGTCAACGTGGTACAGAAGGAAAAATCCAAGCCATCCGCTATGCGCGTGAGAATGACGTTCCAATGTTGGGAGTCTGTTTGGGAATGCAGTTGACTTGTATCGAGTTTGCTCGTCACGTTTTAGGGCTTGAAGGTGCCAATTCTGCAGAGCTTGCACCAGATACAAAATACCCTATCATTGATATCATGCGTGACAAGGTTGATGTTGAGGATATGGGGGGAACCCTTCGTTTGGGACTTTATCCATCTAAGTTGAAACGTGGCTCTAAGGCAGCAGCTGCTTATCATGATCAAGAAGTGGTGCAACGCCGTCACCGTCACCGTTATGAGTTTAACAACGCCTTCCGTGAGCAGTTTGAGGCAGCAGGTTTTGTCTTCTCAGGTGTTTCTCCAGACAATCGTTTGGTCGAAATTGTGGAAATTCCTGAAAATAAATTCTTTGTGGCTTGTCAGTATCACCCTGAACTTTCCAGCCGCCCAAACCGTCCAGAGGAACTCTACACTGCCTTTGTTACTGCAGCAGTTGAGAACAGCAATTAGCAAAATCAGAACCTTTGAGAACAATCTCAGAGGTTTTTAATCCATTCAGGAAAATCTTGCTAACTCAGATGCTTGTCGATAAGAATCAGAAGTTCACTTTCCTCACCGAGGGAAGTGATTTTCCTTGCTCATATACTGCTTCCCCATTTGTCCTAGAGCCCTTTTTGTGTTACAATGAATGGTATGAAAGCTAAGAAATTATGGATGACTGGCTTGACAGTGGCTGGTCTAAGTGCCCTCGCTTTGGGTGCCAAAAAAGCAGCAGATAACCACAAACTTATGAAGAATCAAGAAGAGTTGACCGCTATTGTGCGCGAACTTTTCTCAGATATGGGTGAGATTGCGACTCTCTATGTTCAAGTCTACGAAAGCAGTCTAGAGCGACTCGTCGGAGGAGTCATTTTCGAGGATGGCCGTCACTATACCTTTGTCTATGAAAATGAAGACCTAGTCTATGAGGAGGAAGTCTTATGATACAACCAGCAAGTTTAGAAGAATTGGCATCTTTAGTAGAAAAAGATGGCAAGAAGGTTTTCCTTTTTGTGGCGGACTGGTGTGGCGATTGTCGTTATATCTATCCATCCTTGCCAGAGATTGAGGAGACCAATCCAGAATTCACCTTTATTCGCGTGGACCGAGACCAGTATATGGATTTAGCTAAACTCTGGGATGTTTACGGAATTCCTAGCCTTGTTGTACTAGAAAAGGACAAGGAAATCGGCCGTTTTGTCAATCGTGACCGTAAAAGCAAGGAAGAAATTAACGACTTTTTAGCAGGACTGAAATAGGAGAAAAAGGAAACAATGATTTTTACATATAACAAAGAACATGTCGGCGATGTCCTTATGGTCATCGTGAAAAATAGCGGAGATGCCAAACTGGACGTGGAGCGCAAAGGCAAAGTAGCTCGTGTTTTCCTCAAAGAAAATGGAGAAACAGTAGCGTGGAATATTTTCGAAGTTTCAAGTTTGTTTGAAATTGCAGAGCGTGGTCAAGTCTTTTTATCAGATGAGCAAGTCGCTCGTTTGAACCAAGAATTGCAGGCGGAAGGCTTTGTGGAAGAAATTGTCAATGACAAAGAACCTAAGTTTGTTGTCGGTGAAATTGTCGAGATGGTAGCTCATCCGGATAGTGACCACCTCAATATCTGCCAAGTAGCAGTCGCAAGTGATAAGACTGTGCAAATCGTTGCAGGTGCTCCTAATGCGCGTGTCGGTTTGAAAACCATTGTAGCTCTTCCTGGAGCGATGATGCCAAAAGGAAATCTCATTTTCCCAGGCGAACTTCGCGGTGAAAAGAGTTTTGGCATGATGTGCAGTCCTCGTGAGTTGCATTTGCCAAATGCTCCGCAAAAACGTGGGGTTATTGAATTATCAGAAGACCAAGTTATCGGAACACCATTCGACCCAGCCAAGCACTGGACTGCCTAGGAAATTGTCAGCATTTGATAGACCAGATAGAAGGAAATAAGATGGCAAAAAATGTAGTGATTACGGGAGCGACCTCAGGAATCGGTGAAGCGATTGCGCGTGCTTATCTAGAGCAGGGGGAGAATGTCGTTCTAACAGGGCGACGGACAGACAGACTAGAGACTCTCAAGTCAGAGTTTGCAGAAACTTTTCCTAATCAAACAGTTTGTACCTTTCCACTGGATGTCACGGATATGACCATGGTCAAGACTGTCTGCTCCGATATTTTGGAAACGATAGGGCAGATTGATATCTTGGTCAATAACGCTGGACTAGCTCTTGGCTTGGCTCCCTATCAAGACTATGAAGAGCTGGATATGCTGACTATGCTAGATACCAATGTCAAAGGTTTGATGGCAGTCACTCGTTCTTTCTTGCCAGCAATGGCAAAAGCCAATCAAGGACATATCATCAACATGGGGTCAACTGCAGGAATTTACGCCTACGCTGGTGCAGCGGTCTACTCAGCCACCAAGGCTGCTGTCAAGACTTTTTCAGATGGGCTTCGAATTGATACGATCGCAACGGACATCAAGGTGACAACTATTCAACCGGGGATTGTCGAAACAGATTTTTCTACAGTACGTTTTCATGGTGACAAAGAGCGAGCTGAGGCGGTCTATCAGGGAATAGAAGCCTTGCAAGCTCAGGATATTGCAGATACAGTGGTCTATGTGACCAGTCAGCCTCGTCGTGTGCAGATTACAGATATGACCATTATGGCCAATCAACAAGCGACAGGTTTTATGGTTCATAAAAAATAAAAAATTTTCTCGAAAAGTTACAAATTTCTGTAACTTTTTTGATTTCCTACGAATAGATAAGTAGGAGGAAGAAAATATGTATAATAAAGTTATCATGATTGGGCGTTTGACGTCTACGCCAGAATTGCACAAGACCAACAATGACAAGTCAGTAGCGCGAGCAACTATCGCTGTGAACCGTCGTTACAAAGACCAAAATGGCGAACGCGAAGCTGACTTTGTCAATCTGGTTCTTTGGGGAAAAATGGCTGAAACCTTGGCAAGCTACGCAACTAAAGGTAGTCTTATCTCTGTGGATGGAGAACTTCGTACCCGTCGATTTGAGAAAAATGGCCAGATGAACTACGTGACCGAAGTTCTCGTGACAGGATTCCAACTCTTGGAAAGTCGTGCCCAACGTGCCATGCGTGAAAATAATGCAGGACAGGATTTGGCGGACTTGGTTTTGGAAGAGGAAGAATTACCATTTTAAGCATAGAAAAGCCTGAGTCAATCTTAGGCTTTTTTATCTTGAGAAAGTCAGACTTTTTTCTTGACTATTTCTGACCAAGTGATACAATAGAACTATAAATTAGCACTCAGATATAAAGAGTGCTAATAATATGTATCTCATCATGGAGGAAAACAGATGTTGAAACCATTAGGAGACCGTGTGGTCTTGAAAATCGAAGAAAAAGAACAAACTGTTGGAGGCTTTGTCCTTGCAGGCTCAGCCCAAGAAAAAACCAAAACAGCCCAAGTTGTAGCTACTGGACAAGGTGTTCGTACCTTGAATGGTGACTTGGTTGTTCCGAGCGTTAAGGCTGGGGACCGTGTCTTAGTTGAAGCCCACGCTGGTATTGATGTCAAAGATGGAGATGAAACGTACATCATCGTTGGCGAAGCCAACATCTTGGCAATCATTGAAGAATAGAAGGAGAAAGTAAGTATGTCAAAAGAAATTAAATTTTCATCTGATGCTCGTTCAGCTATGGTTCGTGGTGTCGATATTCTTGCAGATACTGTTAAAGTAACCTTGGGACCAAAAGGTCGTAACGTTGTGTTGGAAAAATCATTTGGTTCACCATTGATTACCAATGACGGTGTGACTATTGCCAAAGAAATCGAGTTGGAAGACCATTTTGAAAATATGGGTGCCAAATTGGTATCAGAAGTGGCTTCAAAGACCAACGATATCGCAGGTGACGGAACGACAACTGCAACTGTTTTGACTCAAGCTATCGTACGTGAAGGAATTAAAAACGTCACTGCAGGTGCCAACCCAATCGGCATTCGTCGTGGGATCGAAGCAGCGGTTGCCGCAGCTGTAGAAGCCTTGAAAAACAATGCCATTCCAGTTGCTAATAAAGAAGCCATTGCTCAGGTTGCTGCCGTATCCTCTCGTTCTGAAAAAGTCGGTGAATACATTTCTGAAGCTATGGAAAAAGTTGGTAAAGACGGTGTCATTACTATCGAAGAGTCACGTGGTATGGAAACAGAGCTCGAAGTCGTGGAAGGAATGCAGTTTGACCGCGGTTACCTATCACAGTACATGGTGACAGATAGTGAAAAAATGGTGGCTGATCTTGAAAATCCATACATTTTGATTACTGACAAGAAGATTTCCAATATTCAAGAAATCTTGCCACTTCTAGAAAGCATTCTCCAAAGCAATCGTCCACTCTTGATTATTGCGGATGATGTAGATGGTGAAGCTCTTCCGACTCTTGTATTGAACAAGATTCGTGGAACCTTCAATGTCGTAGCTGTCAAAGCACCTGGCTTTGGTGACCGTCGTAAGGCTATGTTAGAAGACATCGCTATCTTGACAGGCGGAACAGTCATCACAGAAGATCTTGGTCTTGAGTTGAAAGATGCTACTATTGAGGCGCTTGGTCAAGCAGCGAGAGTAACTGTGGACAAAGACAGCACTGTTATCGTAGAAGGTGCTGGAAATCCTGAAGCTATTTCTCACCGTGTTGCAGTTATCAAGTCTCAAATTGAAACTACAACTTCTGAATTTGACCGTGAAAAATTGCAAGAACGTTTGGCAAAATTGTCAGGTGGTGTCGCAGTTATCAAGGTCGGAGCTGCAACTGAAACTGAGTTGAAAGAAATGAAACTCCGCATTGAAGATGCCCTCAACGCTACTCGTGCAGCCGTGGAAGAAGGAATCGTTGCAGGTGGTGGAACTGCTCTTGCCAATGTCATTCCAGCCGTAGCTGATTTGGAATTGACAGGAGATGAAGCGACAGGACGCAATATTGTTCTCCGTGCCTTGGAAGAACCAGTTCGTCAAATCGCCCACAATGCAGGATTTGAAGGATCTATTGTCATCGATCGTTTGAAAAATGCGGAAGTTGGTACAGGCTTCAACGCAGCGACTGGCGAGTGGGTCAACATGATTGAAGAGGGAATCATTGACCCAGTTAAAGTGAGCCGTTCTGCCCTTCAAAATGCAGCCTCTGTAGCTAGCTTGATTTTAACAACAGAAGCAGTCGTAGCCAATAAACCAGAACCAGTAGCCCCAGCTCCAGCAATGGATCCAAGCATGATGGGCGGGATGATGTAAAAGCAACTTATAAAAAACACAAAAGGAGGGAAGAACATTCCCTCCTTTTAAGGTTTTCTCTTCTAAATAGATTTGAGCTCTCCTAACTTATATGATAAAATAAGACTATAAAAAGGAGAAGAACATGATCGATGTAGAAGAAATTCTGAGCAAGATGAATCTCAATCAGAAGATTAATTATGACCGTGTCATGCAGAAAATGGTTCAGGTTTGGGAGAAAAATGAGCAACGTCCAACTATTCTCATGCATGTTTGCTGTGCTCCTTGTAGTACCTACACCCTAGAGTACCTGACCAAGTACGCGGATGTGACCATCTATTTTGCCAATTCTAACATCCATCCCAAGGCAGAATACCACAAGCGAGCTTACGTCACCAAGAAATTTGTCAGTGATTTCAATGAGCGAACAGGCAATACAGTCCAGTACCTAGAAGCTCCCTATGAACCAAATGAATACCGGAAGTTAGTCAGAGGACTGGAAGAAGAACCCGAAGGTGGGGATCGTTGCAAGGTTTGTTTTGACTACCGTCTGGATAAAACAGCACAAGTAGCTATGGACTTGGGCTTTGACTACTTTGGTTCAGCTTTGACCATCAGTCCTCATAAGAATTCTCAAACCATCAACAGCATCGGAATTGATGTGCAAAAGATTTATACCACCCACTATCTCCCAAGTGATTTCAAGAAAAATCAAGGCTACAAGCGTTCGGTGGAGATGTGCGAGGAGTATGATATCTATCGTCAATGTTATTGTGGATGCGTCTATGCAGCTCAAGCCCAGAATATTGACCTGGTTCAGGTTAAGAAGGATGCCACAGCTTTCTTGTTGGATAAGGATGTTGAAAAAGACTATTCCCACATCAAGTTTACTGTCACTAAATTAGATATATAGCAATCAACCCAGCTGTAAAGCTGGGTTTTTAAAATAAAAAAACCAGGGCTCTCACCCCAGTTTGACAACTTTACCGATTCTTTAGTTCTATGTAGCGTTTGTACCAAATGTTGACATAGGCCTCTGAGAAAGGACCACGTCCATTGTTGATCCAATCAACAAGGATTTTAACATGCTCTTTCAAAATATAGTCTAAATCATCAGAATACTTCATTTTGCGTTTATGGCGCTCATACTCTTCAACGTCCAAGAGACGCTTTTCACCATCAGTGAAGACCTTGACATCCAAATCATAATCAATGTATTTCAGGGCTTCCTCATCTAGATAGTAGGGGCTGGCCATATTGCAATAGTAGGAAATCCCATTATCACGAATCATGGCAATGATATTAAACCAATATTTTTTGTGAAAGTAAACAATAGCCGGTTCTCGAGTCACCCAACGACGACCGTCACTTTCGGTAACAAGTGTGTGGTCGTTGACGCCAATAATAGCGTTCTCTGTTGTTTTTAGTACCATGGTGTCCCGCCAAGTACGGTGAAGACTCCCATCATGCTTATAACTTTGAATTGTAATAAAGTCGCCTTCTTTTGGAAGTTTCATAACTAACCAACTTTCTACAATTTATAAGTTTATCGTTTACTATTATATCATAAATCGGTCTAATTTTTTTGAATTTTACCTGAAAATGTTAAAGATATTCTCTGAGAGCGCTGGCTATATCCGAAAAATCATAGCCTTTTCGAGCTAAAACTTGGGTTAAACGCTGTTTTAGTTCGTAACTTTCATATTTGCGAGCGTATTTAGCATATTGTTTATCCAGTTCTTTAAAAATGAGCTCTTGAGTCGTTTCTTGGTCGACTTGACTATCCAAGTCATCAAAAGCATTTTTAGCATCAGAATAGGAGAAGCCTTTGTTCGTCAAGTTTTGAATGATCTTATCTTGCAAGGCACGAGCGGGAAGCTTTCCCGTGTATTTTTTAAGAAGTTTCTCCGCTACACGTTGAGCAACCTCTGAAAAATCAAAATCCTTTAAAACCTCTTCAATAGTTGATTTGTCAATTCCTTTTTGAGACAGTTTTTGAGCTAGCACATAAGGTCCCTTATCTCCAGAAAGTTGATTGGCATTGATGATAGAGTAGGCATACTGACGATCATTAATCCAGTTATCTTCTTTAAGATTAGCGATAACTTGACTAGTGATTGTTTCATCAAGATCATACTTTTTCAGATACTCGCGAACTTCCTTTTCGGTTCGAGCTTTAAATGATAGATGGTAGAGAGCGAGATTTTTACCATAAGAGAACTGGGCAAAGTCCTGAATCTCGGTAAGTTCCTCTTTACTAATGACCTTATCTCGAGATAGCATAAAACGGACAATGGTATCTTCCGTGATATAAGAGGTTTGCTGTCCATCTAACTCCATCAAGTAGAGGCGTTTTTTCTTTTCAAGTTTTGTGATTTTCATAGTTCTATTATACCTTAAAATGTGATAAGATAGGGGTATGAATCTGAAAGTCAAACAAAAAATACCTTTAAAAATCAAGCGGATGGGCATCAATGGTGAGGGAATCGGTTTCTATCAGAAAACCCTCGTTTTTGTGCCAGGCGCCCTCAAAGGAGAAGATATCTATTGTCAGATTACTTCTATTAAACGTAACTTTGTTGAAGCCAAATTACTAAAGGTTAATAAGAAGTCTAAATTTCGAGTCGTGCCAGCTTGTACGATTTATAATGAATGTGGTGGTTGCCAAATCATGCACCTCCACTACGATAAACAGTTAGAGTTCAAAACGGATCTGCTCCATCAAGCCCTGAAAAAATTTGCTCCTGCAGGATATGAAAACTATGAAATCCGTCCAACTATCGGAATGCAGGAACCAAAGTACTACCGTGCTAAGCTTCAATTTCAGACTCGGAAATTTAAAAATCAGGTCAAGGCAGGTTTGTATGCGCAAAACTCTCATTATCTCGTAGAGTTGAAAGACTGTTTGGTGCAAGATAAGGAAACCCAAGTGATTGCGAATCGCCTAGCTGAACTTCTTACTTACCACCAAATCCCCATCACCGATGAGAGAAAAACGCTAGGCGTTCGCACCATCATGGTACGCAAAGCAAGAAAAACGGGACAAGTCCAGATTATCATTGTCACAAATCGCCAGCTTAATTTAACCCAGCTAGTAAAAGACTTAGTTAAAGATTTTCCAGAAGTCGTCACAGTTGCAGTCAATACAAATACAGCGAAAACAAGTGAAATCTATGGTGAAAAGACGGAAATTATCTGGGGCCAAGAGAGTATTCAAGAAGGAGTACTCGACTATGAGTTTTCTCTCTCCCCTCGAGCTTTTTATCAGCTTAATCCTGAGCAGACAGAAATTCTCTATAGTGAAGCAGTTAAGGCTCTGGATGTCAGCAAAGAGGATCATCTGATCGATGCCTATTGCGGTGTTGGTACGATTGGATTTGCCTTCGCAAAGAAGGTCAAGAGTCTCAGAGGAATGGATATTATTCCGGAAGCTATTGAAGATGCCAAGCGAAATGCTAAGAAAATGGGATTTGACAATACCCATTATGAAGCGGGAACAGCTGAAGAGATTATTCCACGCTGGTATAAAGATGGCTACCGAGCGGATGCCTTGATAGTCGATCCTCCTCGTACAGGCTTAGATGATAAGCTACTGGATACCATTCTGACCTATGTTCCAGACAAAATGGTCTATGTATCCTGCAATGTTTCGACCTTGGCACGAGATTTGGTTAAACTGGTAAAAGTTTATGATCTCCAGTATATCCAGTCAGTCGATATGTTTCCCCACACTGCACGAACAGAAGCAGTAGTTAAGTTAGTGAAGAAAAGAAAAAATCAACTTCACTGAAAAAAGTCCTTGACAAAGTTTGAAAAGTAGGTATAATAGAAAGAGTTGAAAAG
>NZ_JUNW01000048.1:0-706 GCF_001075675.1 Streptococcus oralis | reverse complement strand
CGGCTCAACTGTTACAGTAACGGATAAAGACGATGATAGTCCACGTACGATTACCTTCAGCAAGGTTAACCTTGGTGGTACAGAAATCGCAGGAGCTCAAATCAAGATCTACAAGGGCGATAAGGCAGAAGGTACAGCTGTAGAAAGCTGGACTTCAGAAGCTGGTAAGTCTAAAGATCTCAACTTGGCACCAGGTACTTACACCTTCCATGAGGAAGCCGCTCCAACAGGTTATCTCAAAGTGACCGATATCACTTTCCAAGTCAAACACGATGGTACAGTGGAAGTGACCAACGTTGGCGAAAAAGACTCTAAGGGTGAAGAAAACAAAGTCGTCACAAACGGCTCAACAGTAACTGTCACCGACAAAGACGATGACCTACCACGTAAGATTACCTTCAGTAAGGTTAGCCTTGGTGGTACGGAAATCGCAGGTGCTCAAATTAAGATCTACAAGGGGGAGAAAGCTGAAGGAGATGCAGTAGAAAACTGGACTTCAGAAGCTGGTAAGTCTAAAGAATTGAACTTGGCCCCAGGTACTTACACCTTCCATGAAGAAGCCGCTCCAACTGGTTACCTCAAAGTAACCGACATCACTTTCCAAGTCAAACACGATGGCACAGTGGAAGTGACCAACGTTGGCGAAAAAGACTCTAAGGGTGAAGAAAACAAAGTCGTTACCAACGGCTCAACTGTAACTGTAACC
>NZ_JUNW01000047.1:0-354 GCF_001075675.1 Streptococcus oralis | reverse complement strand
GATTACCTTCAGTAAGGTTAGCCTTGGTGGAGAAGAAATCGCAGGTGCTCAAATCAAGATCTACAAGGGCAACAAGGCAGAAGGCACAGCCGTAGAAAGCTGGACTTCAGAAGCTGGTAAGTCTAAAGATCTCAACTTAGCACCAGGTACTTATACTTTCCATGAGGAAGCCGCTCCAACCGGTTACCTCAAAGTAACGGACATCACTTTCCAAGTCAAAACTGACGGCACAGTGGAAGTAACCAACGTTGGTGAAAAAGACTCTAAGGGTGAAGACAACAAGGTCGTAACCAACGGCTCAACTGTTACAGTAACGGATAAAGACGATGATAGTCCACGTACGATTACCTTCAG
>NZ_JUNW01000046.1:0-220 GCF_001075675.1 Streptococcus oralis | reverse complement strand
ACTATTTGACAATGGTACAACTGTGAAAGAAGTACCAAATGTTGGTAAGTTCGAAGTGGATGCAGATGGTAAGGTAACCTTCACCCCAGATAAGCAATTCAAGGGGGAAACACCAGAACTTGAATTGACTCGTGTGGATGCCAACGGAACTCCTGTTACAGTCAAGTACCAAGCGGTGGTGAAAGAAGTAGTTCCAACCAGCACTAACGCAACCAGCACA
>NZ_JUNW01000045.1:0-49934 GCF_001075675.1 Streptococcus oralis | reverse complement strand
TGAAAAAGCAGGTAGCGAAGCAGGTGTGACATACGACACTGCTACACATGAAGTGACAGTAAACGTTACAGATAATGGTCAAGGCAAACTTGTTGCAACTGCAACTAACAACAACCCAACCTTCACAAACACTTATAAAGCAGCTACAACAACAGCTACTATCACGGCTACTAAAGTCTTGAATGGTAAAGCTCTAGAAGCAGGTAAATATGAGTTTGAACTTAAAGAAGGTGACAAAGTCGTTGCAACAGCTAAAAATGCTGCAGACGGCACTGTTACTTTCAAAGAAATTGAGTTCAATGAAGCAGGCGACCACACTTACACTATCACTGAAAAAGCAGGTAGCGAAGCAGGTGTGACATACGATACTGCCAAACACGAAGTTAAGGTGAACGTTAAAGATGACGGTGCAGGTCAACTTGTTGCAACTGTTACAGGTAACAACCCAACCTTCACTAACACTTATAAAGCAGCTTCAACAACTGTAAATATTACCGCTAAGAAAGTCTTAGAAGGTAAAGCCCTTGAAGCTGGTAAATATGAGTTTGAACTCAAAGAAGGTGACAAAGTAATCGGAACAGCTAAAAATGCTGCAGACGGTACTGTTGCTTTCGAAGGTATCGAATACAAAGAAGCTGGTGAGCACACTTACACTATCTCTGAAAAAGCAGGTAACGAAGCAGGTGTGACATACGATAAATCTACTCACAATGTAACAGTAAAAGTTACAGATAATGGTCAAGGTCAACTTGTTGCGACTGTAACTGACAACAACCCAACCTTCACAAATACTTATGTTGCATCTTCAACAAAAGTAACCTTTACAGCTAAGAAAGTCTTGAAAGGTGATAAAGAGCTTGTAAAAGGTCAATTTAAGTTTGAACTTAAAGAAGGTGACAAAGTCGTTGAGACAGCTACAAACGCTGCAGACGGTACTGTTACTTTCACAGCAATTGAGTACAAAGAAGCAGGTGAGCACACTTACACTATTACTGAAGTAAAAGGTAACGATGAGAATATCAAATATGATGAAAATTCTTACGAAGTGACAGTAAAAGTGACAGATAATGGTGCAGGTCAACTTGTAACAGAAGTTACAGGTAACAACCCAACAATCACTAACACGTATACTGAACCGAAAAAAGAAGAACCTAAGGAAGGTCCTAAGGGTGAACAGCCTAAGGGAGATTTGCCAAACACTGGTGGAGCAGACTTTACAGCATTCTCTACTATTCTTGGTCTAGTTCTTGCAGCTTTGGCAGGACTTGTATACCGTGCTAAAAAAGTTGACTAATCTTAACTTTGAATAACTAAAAAAGATGGCGACTGTTTTACAGTCCCATCTTTTTGTTTTGGATAGTTTATAATAATCTTCGCAACTCGTTCCCTTTTCCTTTAAAAAAATCAAAAATTTCGGTATAATAGTCAAAGATAGTCAAGGTTCAAAGAAGGAGTTTGATTTACTATGAGATTTAAAAATACATCAGATCATATCGAAGCCTATATCAAGGCGATTTTAGACCAGTCTGGTATCGTGGAATTGCAGCGGAGCCAGTTGGCAGATACCTTCCAGGTTGTACCGAGCCAGATCAACTATGTCATCAAGACTCGCTTTACGGAAAGTAGAGGTTACTTAGTTGAGAGCAAGCGTGGTGGTGGAGGCTACATTCGCATAGGGCGTATTGAGTTTTCCAATCATCACGAGATGCTACGCGATTTGCTTTATTCAATCGGAGAGCGAGTTAGTCAGGAGATTTATGAGGATATTCTCCAGCTTTTGGTGGAGCAGGACTTGATGACCAAGCAAGAGATGACCTTGCTGACTTCTGTAGCAACAGATCGTGTCCTAGGGGAAGAATCTTCAGTTGTCCGTGCCAATATGCTCCGACAGCTATTACAAGAGGTAGATAGAAAAGAGAAGTAAGATGAACTATTCAAAAGCATTGAATGAATGTATCGAGAGTGCCTACATGGTTGCGAGCCATTTTGGAGCCCGTTACCTAGAGTCTTGGCATTTATTGATTGCCATGTCTAATCACAGTTACAGTGTGGCAGGTGCGACTCTAAATGATTATCCATACGAGATGGACCGTTTAGAAGAGGTTGCGTTGGAACTGACTGAAACCGACTATAGCCAAGATGAAACTTTTACGGAATTACCCTTTTCCCATCGTTTGGAGGTCCTCTTTGCGGAAGCAGAATATGTAGCCTCAGTGGTACATGCTAAGGTGCTAGGGACAGAGCATGTCCTCTATGCGATTTTGCATGATGGTAATGCTTTGGCAACTCGCATCTTGGAGAGAGCAGGCTTCTCTTATGAAGACCAGAAAGATCAGGTCAGAATTGCTGCTCTTCGTCGTAATCTAGAAGAGCGTGCTGGCTGGACAAGAGAAGATCTCAAGGCTTTGCGTCAACGCCATCGCACAGTAACTGACAAGCAAAATTCCATGGCCAATATGATGGGCATGCCTCAAGCTCAAAGTGGTGGTCTAGAGGACTACACGCATGACCTGACGGAGCAAGCGCGTTCTGGCAAGTTAGAGCCAGTTATCGGTCGAGACAAGGAAATCTCACGTATGATTCAGATTTTGAGTCGGAAGACCAAGAACAATCCGGTCTTGGTTGGAGATGCGGGTGTCGGGAAAACAGCTCTGGCACTTGGTCTTGCTCAGCGTATTGCCAGTGGGGATGTGCCTGCGGAAATGGCAAAGATGCGTGTTCTAGAGCTTGATTTGATGAATGTTGTTGCGGGGACACGTTTCCGTGGAGATTTTGAAGAGCGCATGAACAATATCATCAAGGATATAGAGGAAGATGGCAAAGTGATCCTCTTTATCGATGAACTCCACACCATCATGGGTTCTGGTAGCGGTATTGACTCGACTCTGGATGCAGCCAATATCTTGAAGCCAGCCTTGGCTCGTGGAACTTTGAGAACGGTTGGTGCCACCACTCAGGAAGAATACCAGAAACACATCGAAAAAGATGCTGCCCTTTCTCGTCGGTTTGCCAAAGTGACGATTGAAGAGCCAAGTCTAGCTGACAGTATGACCATTTTGCAAGGTTTGAAGGCCACCTATGAGAAACACCACCGTGTGCAAATCACAGATGAAGCTGTTGAAACGGCTGTCAAGATGGCGCATCGTTACTTGACCAGTCGTCACTTGCCAGACTCTGCTATCGACCTCTTAGATGAGGCGGCAGCAACAGTGCAAAACAAATCCAAGCATGTGAAAGCAGACGAATCCGACTTGACTCCAGCTGACAAGGCCCTGATGGATGGCAAGTGGGAACAAGCTGCCCAGCTAATCGCAAAAGAAGAGGAAGTTCCTGTCTATAAAGACTTGGTAACAGAATCTGATATTTTGACCACCTTGAGTCGCTTGTCGGGTATCCCAGTCCAAAAACTGACGCAAACGGATGCCAAGAAATACCTGAATTTGGAGGCTGAACTACACAAACGTGTCATCGGCCAAGATCAAGCTGTTTCAAGCATAAGTCGTGCCATTCGTCGCAATCAGTCAGGTATTCGTAGTCACAAGCGTCCGATTGGTTCCTTTATGTTCCTAGGGCCGACAGGAGTCGGTAAGACCGAATTGGCCAAGGCTCTGGCAGAAGTTCTATTTGATGACGAATCAGCCCTTATCCGCTTTGATATGAGTGAGTATATGGAGAAATTTGCGGCTAGCCGTCTCAATGGAGCACCTCCTGGCTATGTGGGCTACGAGGAAGGTGGGGAGTTGACCGAGAAGGTTCGCAACAAACCTTACTCAGTACTTCTCTTTGACGAGGTAGAAAAGGCCCATCCAGACATCTTTAATGTCCTCTTGCAGGTTTTGGACGACGGTGTCTTGACAGATAGCAAGGGGCGCAAGGTTGATTTTTCAAATACCATTATCATCATGACGTCAAACCTTGGTGCGACGGCTCTTCGTGATGACAAGACGGTCGGCTTTGGCGCTAAAGACATTCGTTTTGACCAGGAAAATATGGAGAAACGAATCTTTGAAGAGCTGAAAAAAACTTATCGACCAGAGTTTATTAACCGTATTGATGAAAAGGTAGTCTTCCATAGCTTGGATAGCGAACATATGCAGGAAATTGTCAAGATTATGGTTAAACCATTGATTGCTAGCCTAGCAGAGAAAGGCATCGACTTGAAACTGCAAGCTTCAGCCCTGAAGTTGCTAGCTAGTCACGGTTACAATCCAGAAATGGGAGCCCGTCCACTTCGCAGAACCCTGCAAACAGAAGTGGAAGATAAGTTGGCAGAACTCCTCCTTAAGGGAGAACTTGTAGCAGGCAAGACCCTCAAGATTGGTGTCAAAGCTGGTCAACTAAAATTTGATATTGCTTAAAAATGGAGAGTCAGGAGCAGTCCTGATTCTTTTTTTCCTACTTTTTTATAAAAAATGATAAAAAACTATTGACAAAACAAAAATATAGTGTATAATAAAAACATAGAAAATAAAAATATCAAAAACTATAAAAAGGTAAAACGTTTATGAAAAAGAAAACAGCAGTGGTATTTGGGACCTTTGCCCCTCTTCATCAGGGTCATATCGATCTGATCCAGCGAGCGAAGCGGCAGTGTGACCAGGTCTGGGTAGTCGTTTCAGGCTACGAGGGAGACCGAGGGGAGCAGGTAGGTTTAAGTCTTCAAAAACGATTTCGCTATATCAGAGAGGCTTTTCGTGATGACGAGTTGACCTCTGTCTGCAAGTTAGATGAGACCATGCTTCCTCGTTACCCTATGGGCTGGCAGGAGTGGTTGGATCAGATGTTAGCGGAGATTTCCTATGATGAAACCCAGCAAGAACTGACTTTCTTTGTAGGAGAAGCAGACTACCAGCAAGAACTAGCTAAACGTGGATTTGGCACTGTCTTGCAAGAAAGAAAGTTTGGTATCTCAGCGACTATGATTCGAGAAAATCCAAGCAAATATTGGAAATATATTGCTCAGCCCTTCCGTCGTCAGTTTACTAAGAAAGTGTTGATTATGGGAAGTGCCAGCAATGGGAAGACCACTCTAGCCAAGGATTTGGCAAGGTATTACGATGCGCCTGTTAGTCTGGAATACGCACGTGAGTACCAGACCAAAAACAATGTCCGCGACGATGAATTGACTCCAAAGGATTACTACTATCTCCTGTTGGGACAGTATGACCAGACCTCCAAGTTAATCGATAGCAATGCCAATCGTGGCCTAGTGATAGCTGACACAAACTCCTTGGTAACCAAGGGCTACTATGATTATTACATGGAGGCTGAGGATCAAGAGGACTTATCAGGAGAAACCTTTGACAATCTCTTTGTTTCGATCTTGGCTAAGGAAAAATGGGACTTGATTCTCTTTGTGCAACCTGTCGGCTCCTATGTCAATGACGGGTTTAGAGATATGACCATGGCGGAAGACCATATTCGTCACAGTTTTTCCCAGCATCTGGATCAGATGAGGGAGCGATATTTAACCACCATTCCTTTAGTTTATCTAGCGGAGGATTACCTAGGCAATTATGAAGCAGCAAAAGTGGCTATCGATGCCATTTACCAAGCAGATTAGGAGAAAATTATGAAAACAGTAACTAAAAAAATCACACAATTTATCGAAAATTTTAAAAATGTCCATGCGGAAGCCCGCAAGATTGGTTTTGTAGGAATCATGCACTTGCTCTGGAAAGATCTCTTTGTCGGTCGCAGTCTTTTCCAGTGGTTGTATCTCATCGCCTTGTCAAGTGTTCCCTTGATCTTGGAATTCACGCAAAATACAGAAAGCCATGACTGGCTGAGCTTGTTTGCATCTTGGACTGGGATTGTCTGTGTTATCTTGGTAGCAGAAGGGCGTGCAAGCAACTATCTCTTTGGGGCCATTAACTCGGCTATCTACTTGATCTTGGCCATGAATGCGACTTTTTATGGAGAAGTCTTGACGACTGTTTACTTCTTTGTCATGCAGCCGATTGGTCTCTATGCTTGGTTGTCCAATCGTATCAATGACCAAGGAAAACCAGAAGAATCCCACTTTGAAGCTAAGAAATTATCTGTTTTTGATTGGCTCAAGTACTTGGCCTTGACTGCCATCATCTGGATTGGTATGGGCTTGGCTTATAAAAGTATCCATAGTGCTCGCCCTTTCCGTGATAGTGTTACCGATGCGACCAATGGTGTTGGTCAGCTCTTGATGACACGTCTTTACCGCGAGCAATGGATTTTCTGGATTGCAACCAATCTCTTTAGTATCTACCTCTGGTGGGGTGAAAATATCCATATCCAAGGGATGTACTGGGTTTACACACTCAACAGTCTAGTGGGATGGTACCAATGGACCAAGGCAGTTCGAAAGGAGGCATAAGATGGCAGAGACGATGATTCCAGCCGGGATGACGGAAAAAGAATATTATGAAATCCATACTAGTCAGGAGGAGTTTTTAGACTGGTACTACAAGCAGGAGCTCCCTCAATATGAAAAACCAAGTGTGACAGTGGATATGGTAGCCTACTGCTTTGTCGAAGGAAAGATCAAGCTCTTGCTGATCCGTCGCAAGGCTCACCCTTATCAAAACTGTTTGGCTCTGGTTGGAGGCTTTATGGACAAGGGAGAAGATGCTGCACATGCCTGTCAGCGCGAGGTGAGAGAAGAAGTCAATCTCGATCTACCTTTGGAGAAAATCGAGCAATTGATGACGGTATCGACCCCCGGTCGTGATCCACGGGGCTGGACAGTGACCATTGCCCACTTAGTGTACCTACCTAGTCGTGCCTTAGATCTCGTTCAGGCAGGTGATGATGCCAAGGATGTCGTTTTTGTAGATGTCGATTTTCAGACAGGCAAATGCTACCTAGATGGAGTCGAGCTGGAGGAGCAAGCCTTCGCCTTTGACCATTATGCCATTATCCAAGAATCCATCAAACGAATCCAAGGCCGTCTCGACTGGAATCCGACCTTCCTCTATCTGCTGGAGGAGGAGTTCACTGTCTACGAGGGGACTGAACTGGTCAATCTCATCAACCCTGGTCACCCAATCGTCAGCAATAACTTTCTCGTAAAATACGGCGAATATGTAGAAGAAGTCGGACTCAAACGAGTACCCAAAAAGAAACCAAGAAAAACCTATCGATTGAAATAAAAAACGAGGCCGGGAACTTTTCCCGACCTTTTTATTTATCATCATTTTTTATGAATGGCTATCTTTCTTAGAATTGCTCAACAGGTGAGTAAAGAAGTCTTTATATCGATACTTGAGATAGTTCTCATGTAAAAATAACAAAGCGATATAAACAATCATAAAGATTATAGTCAGATAGAAGACATCAAATGCAGTTCGCGCATAGTAAGTGGCTGATTGATAAGAGCCAATAGCTCCCAAAATCAACCAAGGAAGATACTTGTAATACTTATTTAGCATAAGAGCATACCTCCTATATTCTATTTCAATGTTATTATATTCCTTTATCTAATGCAATGCAAGCGATTACACAAAGATGATGTAAAAAATAGGACTCTTATCTAAAAAATTTTCTATTTTTTCGTTTCGATTACGAATAGAGATAGTAGAGAGAAATTTTTTAAAATAGTTTCTCTAAATAGTTGACAGATTCAAAGCCCAATGTTACAATTATATTACAAAAAGATTTCTTAACATTTCAAAAATGTTACAAAGGAGTAGAAAAATGAAAAAGAAAACCTATATCAAATTGATTGCAGCGACTGTATTGGCTTCTACCTTGCTACTAGGAGCTTGTGGAAATAAAAACGAAACCACTCAAACCAGTAGCTCTGCCAAGACAAGTCAATCATCAAGCTCTAAAGCAGCTTCTTCTAGCAAAGAAAGCAAGACTCAAAAATCTTCAAGCTCAGCTTCATCTGAAAAGGCTCAGGCATCTTCTGGTCAGTCTTCTACAACGGCAGATCAGTCACAAGCGAAACCAGCACCTGAATCAAGACAAGAACAAGCAGCTCCTAGTCAACAAGCCCCATCTCAGGCACCTTCAACTCAGCAAGGTTCTCAAGCCCAGTCTAACCAGTCAGGCTATGATCCAACAACTGACCGCCAACTTCAAGACAAGCAAGCAGAACACAACAAACGCTACAAGGGTGTTTTAACCATGGTCGATGGTGATTTCTCAGCAGCTGCAGGCAACTGGAAGGGAGCGAATGGCGAAACTATTACGGTTTCATCAGGGGGCCAATTTACAGTAGAAACTGCAGATGGAAAGAAAGAAAACTATTCTATCAGAGGCTACTCTTACACTCTTGATGATGGTAAGTATAATGCCAAAATCGGTGGAGGAAAAATCATCCAAATTACAACAGGTGCGGATGGTAAAGTTTCGAGCGTTGCCTTGATTCAATAATAGTACCTAGGTTTTCCTAGGATCTAAAAAACCGTAAACTCCAAGTGAGTTACGGTTTTTTCTATTATGCTTTGTCTAATTGCAAGAGGGCTTCAATCTCTGCTAGGGTGCTAGCTTGTGAAATGGCTCCACGAAGTTTGGCAGCGCCAGATGTCCCCCGAAGGTAGTGAGGAGCGAGGCCGCGGAATTCACGAACGGCTACGTTTTCTCCTTTGAGGTTAATCAAGCGTTTCAAATGTTCGTAGGCGATTTTCATCTTGTCTTCAAAAGTCAAATCAGGGAGAATTTCTCCTGTTTCAAAGTAGTGGTTGATTTGATTGAAGAGGTAGGGATTTCCCATGGCTGCGCGACCAATCATGACAGCGTCAGCACCGACTTCTTCGATACGCTGTTTGGCTTCTTGGACCGTACGGATATCACCATTTGCGATAAATGGAATCTTGGTCAAAGCTTGAGCAACCTTGTGTAGGGTCTCGAGGTCTGCGTGACCTGTGTACATTTGTTCGCGGGTACGGCCATGCATGGCGAGAGCAGAGACACCTGCAGCCTCAGCTGCGAGGGCATTCTCCACGGCTAGGGATGGATCAGACCAGCCTGTACGCATTTTGACAGTGAGGGGGATATCAAGGACAGATTGGACCTTGTTGATAATAGAGTAGATCTTGTCTGGGTCCTTGAGCCACATAGCGCCAGCTTCATTCTTCACGATTTTGTTAACTGGGCAACCCATGTTGATATCGACGATATCAGTCTTGGTGTTTTCTTGGATGAATTCTGCTGCGCGTGCGAGGCTGTCTTCGTCGCTACCAAAGAGTTGGATAGAAACGGGGTTTTCGCCTTCATCGATATGAAGCATGTGTAGAGTTTTTTCGTTGTTGTATTGGATTCCCTTGTCAGAGACCATTTCCATTACAACGAGCCCCGCTCCGAGCTCTTTTGCGATGGTACGAAAGGCTGAGTTGGTGACACCAGCCATGGGTGCTAAAACAGTACGATTGGGAATCTCAACATTGCCAATCATAAAAGGTGTATTAAGATTTGTCACGAATGAGTTCCTCCAGGTCGTTTTCATCAAAGTTATAAGTTGTTTGGCAGAATTGACAAGTGATTTCTGCCCCGTGGTCTTCCTCTTTCATTTCTTCAAGGTCTGAATTTGGAAGGCTGGCAAGAGCGTTCATAAAACGGTCTTTGCTGCAGTCACATTGGAAACGAATTTCTTCTTCAGATAGGCGTTTGTAAGATTCGTCACCATAGATAGCCTTGAGAAGGGCTTCGATATGGTCATCGCTTTCCAGAAGGGTTGAGATGGCTGGCATTTCTTGGATGCGTTTTTCAAAGCGGGCAATCTCTTCTTCCTTGGCCCCTGGCAAGACTTGGAGAAGGAAACCTCCGGCAACTTCGACCTTGTCGTCTTTGTCTAAAAGAACATTGAGGCCGACTGCTGAAGGGGTTTGTTGGCTTTCTGTCAGGTAATAGGCCAAGTCTTCACCGATTTCCCCAGAAATGAGAGGAGTCATGGAGTTGTAAGGATTTCCAGTACCATAGTCTGTGATAACGAGGAATTGGCCATTGCCGACAAAAGGTCCAACGAGGACTTCACCAGTTGCAGTTTTTTTGATATCTACACCTGGATTTTGCACATAGCCTTTGACATTTCCCTTAGTATCTGCAACTGTGATGATGGCGCCGAGAGAGCTAGTTCCAAGAACTTTAACCGTTAGCTTGGTATTTCCTTTTTCATTGGCTGCGAGAATTTGGCTAGCGATAAGGGTGCGACCAAGTGCAACGGTTGAACTGGCTTGAGTTTGATGTTTTTCTTGAGCAGTGCGGACAGTTTCAGTGCTATCAAGGACAAAAGCACGAAAGGCCCCGCTTTCTGATATAGTTTTAATAATTTTATCCATAGCTACTATTTTAGCATAAAAATGCCCAAAGGGGGAGTCGTGTGTTTGCTGTTTTTGAGGAATAAGGACGAGGAAATCAGCTTTAAAATAAAATGAGAAACAGATTATTTCAGCATTTGAAAGATTTATGCTATGCTTGTAGGAGAAAATGAAAGGGGTAACAAATGTATTTAGGTGATTTGATGGAAAAAGCTGAATCTGGCCAATTTTTAGTCCTTTCCTTTCTATTACAAGATTCACAGACAACAGTCAAGGAAGCCATGGAAGAAACAGGCTTTTCAAAGGCGACCTTAACCAAGTACATTTCTTTGATTAACGAAAATGCCTTGGAAAGATGTTTAGAGCTGACCATTCACTTGGAAGATGAAAATCTGCGTTTGTCGATTGGTGCAGCTACCAAGGGAAGAGAGATTCGGAGCTTGTTTCTAGACAATGCCATTAAGTACCAAATTTTGGTTTACCTTCTCTATCACCAACAGTTTCTAGCTCATCAGTTGGCTCAAGAGTTGATGATTAGCGAGGCCACGCTTGGTCGCCACTTAGCTAGTCTAAATCAGATTTTGTCAGAGTTTGACTTATCCATCCAAAATGGCCGTTGGCGAGGTCCAGAGCATCAGATTCGCTATTTCTATTTCTGCCTTTTTCGCAAGATTTGGTCCAGTCAGGAGTGGGAAGGTCACATGCAGAAAGCGGAGAGAAAGCAGGATATTGCTACCCTAGAAGAAATCTGCGGTGCTAGCTTGTCTTCAGGTCAGAAATTGGACTTGGTTCTCTGGGCTCACATCAGTCAACAGCGCCTCCGAGTCAATGCCTGTCAGTTTCAAGTCATAGAAGAAAAAATGCGAGGGTATTTTGACAATATTTTCTACCTTCGTTTGCTGAGAAAGGCTCCGTCCTTTTTTGCTGGGCAACACCTTCCTCTAGGGGCTGAGGATGGTGAGATGATGGTATTCTTTTCATTTCTCCTTTCCCATCGTATCTTGCCCCTTCATACTATGGAGTATATTCTTGGTTTTGGAGGGCAATTAGCCGATTTGCTGACGCAATTGATTCAAGAGATGAAGAAAGAGGAGTTGCTGGGAGACTACACAGAGGACCATGTCACCTATGAACTCAGTCAGCTTTGTGGTCAAGTTTATCTATACAAGGGCTATATTTTACAAGATCAGTACAGATACCAGACAGAGAATCGCCATCCCTATTTGCTGATGGAACATGATTTTAGAGGGACTGCAGAAAGAATTTTTCATATCTTGTCAGCATTTCATCAGGGGACGGATTTGGATAAGAAAATTCTCTGGGAATGGCTCCAGTTGATAGAGTATATGGCAGAAAATGGTGGCCAACATATGAGGATTGGTTTGGATTTGACATCTGGTTTCCTTGTCTTTTCTAGGATGGCTGCCCTTTTGAAACGGTATTTGGAATACAATCGTTTTATTGCCATTGAAGCCTATGATCCCAGTCGACATTATGATTTGTTGATTACCAACAACCCTATTCATAAGAAAGAACAGACTCCGATCTATTATTTAAAAAACGACTTGGATATGGAGGATTTGGCGAAGATTCGTCAGATGCTCTTTGCCTAAAAGACCTGAATTTTCAGGTCTTTTTTGTGAAATTCGCACAATCTCCTCACATTTTTTTAAAATTTAAAAAAAATTGATGAACAAGAAAGCGCTTTATTTTGTATACTAGTTACTGTAAAGAGGGACCCCCTCAAGATTTTATCAGGAGGACAGCACATGTCACAAGAAAAATACATCATGGCTATTGACCAAGGAACGACCAGTTCTCGTGCCATCATTTTTAACAAAAAAGGAGAAAAGGTCAGCTCTAGTCAAAAAGAATTCACTCAGATTTTTCCTCAAGCAGGTTGGGTTGAGCACAATGCCAATGAAATTTGGAACTCTGTTCAGTCAGTTATCGCGGGTGCCTTCATCGAAAGTGGTGTGAAACCAAGTCAAATCGAGGCCATCGGGATTACCAACCAGCGTGAAACAACTGTCGTCTGGGATAAGAAAACAGGTCTCCCTATCTACAATGCTATCGTTTGGCAATCACGCCAGACAGCACCTCTGGCTGAACAACTAAAAAGCCAAGGTTATGTGGAAAAATTCCATGAAAAGACTGGTTTGATTATTGACGCTTACTTCTCTGCTACCAAGGTTCGCTGGATTTTGGATCATGTAGAGGGAGCGCAAGAAAGAGCTGAAAAGGGTGAATTGCTCTTTGGTACCATTGATACTTGGCTGGTTTGGAAATTGACTGACGGCGCGGCTCACGTAACTGACTACTCAAACGCAGCTCGTACCATGCTCTATAACATCAAGGATCTTAAATGGGATGATGATATTTTGGAAATCCTCAACATTCCTAAGGCCATGCTTCCAGAAGTTCGTTCTAACTCTGAAATCTACGGCAAGACTGCTCCATTCCATTTCTACGGTGGAGAAGTGCCAATTTCAGGTATGGCTGGGGACCAACAGGCAGCCCTCTTCGGTCAGTTGGCCTTTGAACCAGGGATGGTCAAGAATACTTATGGAACAGGTTCTTTCATCATTATGAACACTGGTGAAGAGATACAGTTGTCTGAAAACAACCTTTTGACAACGATTGGTTATGGAATCAACGGCAAGGTTTACTATGCTTTGGAAGGTTCTATCTTCATCGCAGGAAGTGCCATTCAGTGGCTTCGTGATGGACTTCGCATGGTTGAAAATTCACCAGAGTCTGAAAAATATGCTCTCAATTCTCACAACAATGACGAAGTCTATGTCGTACCTGCCTTTACAGGTCTAGGGGCTCCATACTGGAACCAAAACGCTCGAGGCTCTGTCTTTGGCTTGACTCGTGGAACAAGCAAAGAAGACTTTATCAAGGCAACTTTGCAATCTATCGCTTATCAAGTACGTGACATCATTGACACCATGCAAGTGGATGCTCAGACAGCTATCCAAGTCTTAAAGGTGGATGGTGGTGCAGCCATGAACAACTTCCTCATGCAGTTTCAGGCTGACATTTTGGGAATCGATATTGCCCGCGCTAAAAACTTAGAAACAACTGCCTTAGGTGCGGCTTTCCTAGCTGGTTTGGCAGTGGGTTACTGGAAGGATTTGGATGAGTTGAAACTCTTGAACGAGACAGGAGAACTCTTTGAGCCATCCATGAACGAATCGCGCAAGGAACAACTCTACAAGGGCTGGAAGAAGGCTGTGAAAGCAACGCAAGTCTTTGCGGAAATCGATGACTAATACTGAAAGAATAAAGTGACTCAGTTAGAAAGTGTGTAAATATGGAATTTTCAAAGAAAACACGTGAATTGTCAATTAAAAAAATGCAGGAACGCACTCTGGACCTTTTGATTATCGGTGGAGGGATTACAGGGGCTGGTGTAGCCTTGCAGGCGGCAGCTAGTGGACTTGACACTGGATTGATTGAAATGCAGGACTTCGCAGAAGGAACATCTAGCCGTTCAACAAAATTGGTCCACGGAGGTCTGCGTTACCTCAAACAATTTGACGTGGAAGTGGTATCAGATACAGTTTCTGAACGTGCAGTGGTTCAACAAATCGCTCCACATATTCCAAAACCAGATCCAATGCTCTTGCCAGTTTACGATGAAGATGGAGCGACCTTTAGCCTTTTCCGTCTCAAAGTAGCCATGGACTTGTACGACCTTTTGGCAGGTGTTAGCAACACGCCAGCTGCTAACAAGGTCTTGAGTAAGGAAGAAGTCTTGGAACGCCAGCCAAACTTGAAGAAAGAAGGTTTGGTAGGAGGTGGAGTTTATCTTGACTTCCGTAACAACGATGCGCGTCTCGTGATTGAAAATATCAAACGTGCCAACCAAGACGGTGCCCTCATTGCCAACCACGTTAAGGCAGAAGGTTTCCTCTTTGACGAAAGCGGCAAGATTACAGGTGTTGTAGCTCGTGATTTGTTAACAGACCAAGTCTTTGAAATCAAGGCTCGTCTGGTTATCAACACGACAGGTCCTTGGAGCGACAAGGTACGTAATTTGTCCAATCAGGGAACACAATTCTCACAAATGCGTCCAACTAAGGGAGTGCACTTGGTAGTGGATTCAAGCAAGATCAAGGTTTCACAGCCGGTTTACTTTGACACAGGTTTGGGAGACGGGCGTATGGTCTTTGTTCTCCCACGTGAAAACAAGACTTACTTTGGTACAACGGATACAGACTACACAGGCGATTTGGAACATCCAAAAGTGACTCAGGAAGATGTAGATTATCTACTTGGTATTGTCAACAACCGCTTCCCAGAAGCAAACATTACCATTGATGATATCGAAAGCAGCTGGGCTGGTCTTCGTCCATTGATCGCAGGCAATAGTGCTTCTGACTACAATGGAGGAAATAACGGAACCATTAGCGATGAGAGCTTCAATAGCTTGATTGCGACTGTCGAAGCTTATCTATCGAAAGAAAAAACGCGTGAAGATGTTGAATCTGCTGTCAGCAAGCTTGAAAGCAGCACATCTGAGAAACATTTGGATCCATCTGCAGTTTCTCGTGGTTCGAGTTTGGATCGTGATGACAATGGCTTGTTGACCCTTGCTGGTGGTAAAATCACAGACTACCGTAAGATGGCAGAAGGGGCTATGGAGCGCGTGGTTGACATCCTCAAAACCGAATTTGACCGTAGCTTTAAACTGATCAACTCTAAGACTTATCCTGTTTCAGGTGGAGAATTGAACCCAGCAAATGTGGATTCAGAAATCGAAGCCTTTGCTCAACTTGGAGTTTCACGTGGCTTGGATAGCAAGGAAGCACACTATCTCGCAAATCTTTACGGTTCAAATGCACCGAAGGTCTTTGCCCTTGCTCATAGCTTGGAACAAGCGCCAGGACTCAGCTTGGCAGATACTTTGTCACTTCACTATGCAATGCGCAATGAGTTGGCTCTTAGCCCAGTTGACTTCCTCCTCCGTCGTACCAACCACATGCTCTTTATGCGTGATAGTTTGGATAGCATCGTTGAGCCAGTTTTGGATGAAATGGGACGATACTATGATTGGACTGAAGAAGAAAAAGCAGCCTACCGTGCGGATGTTGAAGCAGCACTTGCTCAAAATGATTTGGCAGAACTAAAAAATTAAGAAAAACTAGAAGAGAGGGAGGGCAGCATTCCTTGTCGCCCGCCCCTTCTTTTAAATGGAGACAAAGATATGATGAAAGAATTATTTGGAGAATTTTTGGGGACCTTAATCCTCATCCTCCTAGGAAATGGTGTTGTTGCAGGTGTGGTTCTTCCCAAAACCAAGAACAACAATTCAGGATGGATTGTGATTACTATGGGTTGGGGAATTGCTGTAGCCGTTGCGGCCTTTGTATCTGGCACGCTCAGCCCAGCCCACCTAAATCCAGCTGTGACGTTTGCGATGGCCTTAAAAGGAACGCTCTCTTGGGCTTCTGTTTTCCCTTATATTCTAGCCCAATTCGCAGGAGCGATGGTGGCTCAGATTTTGGTTTGGTTGCAATTCAAACCACACTATGAGGCGGAAGAAAACGCAGGAAATATCCTAGCGACATTTAGTACTGGACCAGCAATCAAGAACACAGTATCGAACTTGGTTAGCGAAATCCTTGGAACTTTTGTTTTGCTCTTGACAATCTTTGCCTTGGGACTCTATGACCTTCAAGCCGGTTTAGGGACCTTTGCAGTGGGGACCTTGATTGTCGGTATCGGTCTTTCACTAGGTGGGACAACGGGTTATGCCTTGAACCCAGCTCGTGACCTTGGACCTCGTATCATGCACAGCATTCTTCCAATTCCAAATAAGGGAGATGGAGACTGGTCTTATGCTTGGATTCCTGTTGTAGGACCTATTGTTGGTGCGGCCCTAGCAGTTCTCGTATTTTCACTTTTCTAAGATAAAAGAGTGATTGGCAACAGAGTTTGAGATGGAAATCTCAGGCTCTTTTTTGATGGCCAAAACATTAATATTTTAACTTATCTTAAAATAAGCTAAAACCAATTTTTAAGTTATGGTAAACAGTTGAAAAAAAGGTTGATAAAGTGGTAAAATGTTAGGAAGATAAGATGCTAACAATACATACTGATAGTTAATAGAAACAATATATTAATGGATAGCTTATGAAAAAACAACGAAATTTACATGTATTCTTAGGCCGGACGGCTCTATATTTTGTAATCTTGCTTGGTTTACTTTATTTTTTTAGTTACCTTGGTCAGAGCCAAGGCACCTTTATTTATAATGAGTTCTAGTTTAAAGGAGAAGAGGAACAGTGTCTAATATACCGATAAAAGATATGATTGAAACGATTGAGCACTTTGCTCAGACACAAGCCAGTTATCCAGTTTACAATGTTTTGGGGCAAGAGCATACTTATGGTGATCTGAAGGCTGATTCGGATAGTTTGGCTGCAGCTATCGACCAACTAGGCTTGCCTGAGAAATCTCCAGTCGTCGTTTTTGGTGGTCAGGAATATGAGATGTTGGCTACCTTTGTAGCGCTAACTAAGTCAGGTCATGCCTACATTCCAATTGATAGCCATTCGGCCTTGGAACGAGTTTCTGCTATCGTAGAAGTTGCAGAGCCAAGCTTGATTATTGCTATCACAGATTTTCCATTAGAGCAAACTAGCACACCGATGCTGAATTTAAAGCAAGTCCATGAAGCTTTTGCTCAAGCTTCCAGCTACGAGATGACCCATCCAGTCAAGGGAGATGACAACTACTACATCATATTTACTTCTGGTACGACTGGTAAGCCTAAGGGAGTGCAGATCTCCCATGATAATCTCCTCAGCTTTACCAACTGGATGATTACAGATAAGGAATTTGCGACGCCAAGTCGTCCGCAAATGCTGGCTCAACCCCCTTATTCTTTTGACCTATCTGTCATGTACTGGGCACCAACCTTAGCACTGGGTGGTACGCTTTTCGCTCTTCCTTCAGCCATTACTCAGGATTTCAAAAAACTCTTTGCAACTATCTTTTCACTTCCAATCGCTATCTGGACATCAACACCGTCCTTTGCAGATATGGCCATGTTGTCAGAAGACTTTAACAGCGAGAAAATGCCAGGAATCACGCATTTCTACTTTGATGGTGAAGAATTGACGGTCAAAACGGCCCAAAAACTGCGTGAGCGTTTCCCAAATGCCCGTATTATCAATGCCTACGGTCCAACAGAAGCGACAGTAGCCCTGTCAGCAGTTGCCGTGACAGACGAGATGTTGAAGACTCTCAAACGCCTGCCAATTGGCTATACCAAGGCGGATTCTCCGACCTTTGTCATTGATGAGGAAGGTAAGAAAGTTCCAAATGGTGAACAGGGAGAAATTATCGTTTCTGGGCCAGCTGTTTCAAAAGGTTATATGAATAATCCTGAAAAAACGGCAGAAGCTTTCTTTGAGTTTGAAGGTCTGCCAGCCTACCACACAGGGGATGTAGGAACCATGACAGATGAGGGCTTGCTTCTCTATGGTGGACGAATGGATTTCCAGATTAAGTTTAATGGTTATCGTATTGAGCTTGAAGATGTCTCTCAAAACCTCAACAAGTCTCGCTTTATCGAGTCGGCTGTTGCTGTCCCACGTTATAACAAGGACCACAAGGTACAAAATCTACTGGCCTATGTCATCCTAAAAGATGGTGTCCGTCAGCAGTTTGAGCGTGATATCGATATTACCAAGGCTATCAAGGAAGACTTGGCAGATATCATGATGTCTTATATGATGCCATCGAAATTCCTTTATCGGGACAGCCTACCGCTGACTCCTAATGGTAAGATTGACATCAAAGGCTTGATCAATGAGGTAAACAGTCGATGATGGAATTTTTCAAACAGTTTCCTCATTTGGAACCTTATGGGAATCCACAGTATTTTCTATACATCATCGGAGCGACCTTGCCCATCTTTATCGGTCTTTTTTTCAAGAAACGTTTTGCCTTATATGAGGTGCTCGTTAGTCTTTTCTTTATCGTCACCATGTTGGTTGGTGGAAAGACGAATCAAATAAGCGCTTTGATCCTTTATGTTATCTGGCAAGTACTTCTTGTATCTTTCTACAAAAGGTACAGGAAACAACGGGATAGTAAGTGGATATTTTACCTGGTTAGCTTTCTATCCCTATTGCCTATCGTCTTTGTGAAAGTATCTCCTGCTATTCATGGACCTCAATCTTTGTTTGGATTTTTAGGGATTTCTTACTTGACCTTTCGTGCAGTTGGGGTTATCGTTGAGTTGAGAGACGGTGTCATCAAGGAATTAACGATCTGGCAATTCTTACGTTTTCTTCTTTTTATGCCGACTTTCTCAAGTGGCCCCATTGATCGTTTTAAACGCTTCAATGAAAATTACGAGACCATTCCTGAGCGGGATGAGCTGATGGATATGCTAGAGGAGGCTGTCAAATATATCATGCTTGGCTTCCTCTACAAGTTTATCTTGGCTCACATTTTAGGAGAGACATTATTGCCTCCGCTGAAAAATTTGGCCTTGCAGACAGGTGGTTTCTTTAACCTCTACGCTTTAGCGGTCATGTACACCTTTGGTCTGGAGCTCTTCTTTGACTTTGCGGGCTACTCTATGTTTGCCTTAGCCATTTCAAACTTGATGGGTATTCATAGTCCTATCAACTTTAACAAGCCTTTTTTGTCAAGGGATTTAAAAGAGTTTTGGAATCGCTGGCACATGAGTCTGTCTTTCTGGTTCCGTGACTTTGTCTTTATGCGGATGGTCATGGTGTTGACCAGAAAGAAGGTCTTTAAAAATCGCAATGTCACTTCAAGTGTAGCCTATATTGTAAATATGCTGATTATGGGATTTTGGCACGGTGTGACCTGGTACTATATCGCCTACGGACTTTTCCATGGGATTGGGCTAGTCATCAATGACGCTTGGATTCGTAAGAAAAAAGCGCTCAATAAAGAACGGAAAAAAGCTGGAAAGGGTTCCTTACCTGAGAATCGCTGGATTCAGTTGCTTGGCATGGTTGTCACCTTCCATGTCGTGATGGTTTCATTCTTAATCTTTTCTGGATTTTTGAATGATTTGTGGTTTAAAAAATAAAAGGATATTAAAATGGATATCAAATCAGAAGTTATTGAAATTATTGATGAGTTGTTTATGGAAGATGTTTCTGACATGATGGATGAAGATCTTTTTGATGCCGGTGTCTTGGATAGCATGGGAACGGTTGAATTGATTGTGGAGATTGAAAACCGTTTTGACATTCGTGTTCCAGTGACGGAGTTCGGTCGTGATGACTGGAATACGGCTAATAAAATCGTAGAAGGTATTACGGAGTTGAAGAATGCTTAAACGCTTGTGGCTGATCTTCGGGCCTATCTTCATTGCTGGATTTTTGGTTCTTCTACTCATCTTTTTTTATCCAGGTACAACAAGCCATAATCTGACGGAGGAGAAATATTCGGCGGCTTCTGTTAGTGCAGAGAGTTTTAAAGAGAGAAGCCAAAAAGTAAGGGCTCTTACGGATCCAAATATGCGTTTTATTCCTTTTCTAGGGTCCAGTGAATGGATTCGATTTGATAGTGTCCATCCAGCTGTTTTAGCGGAAAAATACCATCGTCCCTATCGTCCTTACTTTCTAGGTCAAGCAGGAGCAGCCTCTCTCAATCAATATTTTGGCCTACAGCAAATTTTGCCAGAAATAGAGAATAAGCAGGCTGTATTTGTGATTTCGCCTCAGTGGTTTACGGAGACAGATTATGAACCCGCAGCGTTTCAGAGATTTTTTAACAGTGACCAATTGACAGCTTTTTTGGGAAATCAATCTGGTGACATTGCTGCAAAGCATGCGGCTATTCGATTGTTAAAGCAGAATCCTAATGTTGCATTAAAAGGCATTGTTCAAAAACTGTCAAAGGGTGAAGAATTATCAGATGTTGATCAGGTTGCTATTGATCTTTTTGCGCGATTCAACGAAAAACAATCCGCTCTCTTTGGACAATTCTCCATTCGAGGACAACTCAAGTACAAGGAACACGTGGAGAACTATTTAAAAGATCTTCCGGATCAATTTTCTTATGAGGAGTTAGAAAAAATTGTTCGTAAGGACGCAGAAGCAAATACGACCAATAACGATATGGGGATGGAAAATCATTTCTATACGAGAGAGATTCAAAAGGATTTAAAAAAATGGGAAGGATATCAAAAAAATTACAACTTCCTCAAGTCCTCTGAATATAATGATTTGCAGCTGGTCCTCAATCAATTTGCTAAGTCGAATGTCAATGTGCTCTTTGTCATTCAGCCGGTTAACAAGAAGTGGATGGAGTACACAGGGCTCAGCGAAGAGATGTACCAGCATGCAGTGGAGAAAATTCGTTACCAATTAGAAAGTCAGGGTTTTACCAATATTGCTGATTTTTCAAAAAATGGAGGGGACCCTTATTTTGTTAAGGATACCATTCATCTAGGATGGTTAGGTTGGCTGGCTTTTGATAAGGTTGTCAATCCTTTCTTGACGGATCCGAAACCAGCTCCAGACTACAAGATGAATGACCGCTTCTTTAGCAAGGACTGGGCGACCTATGATGGGAATATCAAAGATTTCCAATAAAATAAGCTAAAAGTTTGGGATTTAAACCCAAGCTTTTTTGTTTAAATAGCGAATATTTAAGATGAAAATAGGTCAAAAGTTTCAAAATTTTTAGAAATAGCGTATAATATAAAAGAGAAAAAGAAAAGAAAGGGATTTTAAAATGAACAAACGTTCTTTGTTACCTGTCTTGTCGACAGCCCTGTTAGCTCCAGCCTTCTTAGCTGGACAAGTCTATGCTGAAGAAGCAACAACTCCTGCAGAAAGTTCAGCTGTCGTAGTGACTCCTGCTACGTCGGCGACTCCAGCTCCTGTTGAGAGCCCTGCGGTACCGGAAACTTCGGCAACTTCAGAAGCAGTTGCACCTGCAGAAGCTCCGTCAGCTCCTGTTGAATCTCCTAAAAGCGAAGAAAAGGACACCGTTATCTTGCACACCAATGATGTCCACGGTCGTATCGTAGAGGAAAAGGGAGTTATTGGAGATGCTAAATTAGCGACTGTCATCGAGCAGGAACGTGCGAAATCAAATCAAAATACTCTAGTTGTTGATGCGGGAGATGCTTTCCAAGGTTTACCGATTTCCAACTCTACGAAGGGTGAAGCGCGTGCTGAAATTCTTAATAAGATGCAGTATGATGCCATGGCAGTAGGAAACCATGAGTTTGACTTTGGTTTGGACGAAGCTAAGAAATACAAGGAAATCTTGAAATTCCCATTACTTAGCTCAAATACTTATGTCAATGGAGCTCGTCTTTTTGAAGCTTCTACAATCGTTGATAAAGATAAGACTGTGGAAGGTGATGAGTTTGTTGTAATCGGCGTGACAACACCTGAAACAGCTACCAAAACTCACCCTAAAAATGTCAAAGGGGTAACCTTTACAGATCCAATCTCCGAGGTGAATAAGGTTATCGAAGAAGTCCAAGCCAAGGCTCGTGCAGAAGGTAAGGACTACAAACACTATGTTGTGCTTGCTCACCTCGGTGTAGATACCACAACTCCAGTCGAATGGCGTGGTTCAACTTTGGCAGAAGCTCTCTCTAAAAATCCTCGTCTTAAAGGCAAACGTGTGACAGTAATCGACGGTCACTCTCATACAGTAGAATCAACGACCTATGGAGATAATGTTACCTATAACCAGACGGGAAGCTACCTTCATAATGTAGGGAAAATCACCTACAAATCACGTCAGCTTTTGGGCAATCCAACTCAGATTCCGGCTGCTGATGCTAAAAAATTACCAGCCAATCCAACAGTTGAAAAACTAGTCAAAGACATTAAACAAAAATACGATGCTGAAAATGCGGTTGAGATTGTCTCAAATAGCCCTGTAGAACTAAACGGTGATCGTGAAAATGTTCGGGTTCGTGAAACCAACCTCGGAAACGTCGTGGCAGACTCTCTCTATCAGTATGGTCAAACAGGATTTAGCCATCCGACAGACATCGCTGTGACAAATGGTGGTGGCTTGCGTGAAACCATTGCAAAAGGCAAACCGATTACGAAAGGAAATGTCATTGCCGTTCTTCCATTTGGGAATACTATCTCACAAATCCAAGTGACGGGGCAACAAGTCTTGGATATGTTTGAAAAGTCACTCGGATCTATCTTGCAGGTCGATAAAGATGGCAAGAAGGTCTTGGATGAGAACGGACAACCATTGCTAGAACCAAGTGGTGGTTTCTTGCAAGTTTCAGGTGTGAAGGTTTACTATGATACCAACCTACCATCAGGTAAACGTGTCTTGGGCATCCAGGTCAAAAACCGCACAACTGGTCGTTATGATTTCCTAGACCTCACAAAAACCTACTATCTTGCAACCAATGATTTTCTAGCTGCGGGTGGAGATGGCTACACGATGTTAGGTGGTGCGCGTGAAGAAGGCCCTTCTATGGATGCAGCCTTTGAAGAGTATCTGAAAACCGCTGATTTGACCCAGTATGAAAAGATCAATCCGAACTCACGGACGATTTCTGTGGATTCTAAAAACTTTAGTCTACCAGTAGAAACGCCTCAAACGAATGCAGCTGCTAGCGATGCGACTACAAATGTGCCATTGACTTATGAGGTGGCAGGTCAATTTAGCAAGAAGGCGGTTGTCTCAGAAAAAGCTCTCCCAAATACAGGAAGTGAGCAGTCCATCTTCTTGCTCTTGATGGGAATGGTAGCTGGTTTGGCAGGTATCTTATCGAGTCGAAAACCAAAGCAAAAATAGGTTAAATTTTACATCTAGAAGAGTCTAGGGAAACGTTTTTACGCCTTTTTCCCTTGACTCTTTTTTGGTTTATGATATAATTAACCAGTAAAGAATCGGTGGCTATCTAAGTTTTTTTACGAAAAAGATAGCTAGGGAAGGAGTAACACATGAGACAGCTTGCACAGGAAATCGACAACTTTTTAAACGAGGTGATCTTGAGATCTGAGAACCAGCATGAAATTTTGATCGGGCATTGTACCAGTGATGTTGCCTTGACCAATACTCAGGAACACATCCTCATGCTCTTGTCAGAAGAATCCCTAACCAACTCGGAGTTGGCTCGTCGTCTCAATGTCAGTCAGGCGGCAGTGACCAAGGCTATCAAGTCTTTAGTCAAAGAGGGTATGTTAGAGACATCCAGAGATCCAAAGGATGCGCGTGTGATCTTTTATCAACTGACAGAGCTAGCTCGACCGGTGGCAGAGGAACACCACCATCATCATGAACACACTCTCTTAGCCTATGAACAAGTAGCAAATCAGTTTACTCCAAATGAACAAGAAGTGATCCAGCGGTTTTTAACTGCTTTAGTAGGAGAAATCAAATAATGCGGTATATTACAGTAGAGGACTTGTCTTTCTATTATGACAAGGAACCTGTCCTCGAGCATATCAACTATAGTGTTGATAGTGGGGAGTTTGTCACCCTGACTGGTGAAAATGGAGCTGCCAAGACAACGCTTATCAAGGCGAGCCTAGGCATCTTGCAGCCAAGATTTGGTAAGGTAACCATCTCAAAGACAAATACTCATGGGAAAAAACTTAGGATAGCCTATCTTCCCCAGCAGATAGCTAGTTTTAATGCTGGTTTTCCAAGTACAGTTTATGAATTTGTCAAGTCGGGTCGCTATCCGCGAAAGGGCTGGTTCCGTCGCTTGAACGCCCATGATGAGGAACATATCAAGGCCAGTCTAGACTCAGTTGGTATGTGGGAACACCGTGACAAACGAATTGGTTCCCTTTCGGGAGGGCAAAAGCAACGAGCAGTGATTGCCCGGATGTTTGCTTCTGACCCAGATATCTTTGTCTTGGATGAGCCAACGACAGGGATGGATGCGGGAAGCAAAAATGAATTTTACGAACTCATGCACCATAGTGCCCACCATCATGGCAAGGCTGTTTTGATGATTACCCATGACCCTGAGGAGGTCAAGGACTATGCGGATCGCAATATCCATCTGGTTCGTAACCAAGATTCGCCATGGCGTTGTTTTAACGTTCACGAAAGCGACCAGGAGGTGGACCATGCTTAGTTTGTTATCTTATGATTTCATGCAGCGTGCCTTCTTGGCGGTTATTGCCATGAGTCTCTTTTCTCCAGTTCTTGGGACTTTCCTTATCTTACGTCGTCAGAGTTTGATGAGTGATACCCTCAGTCACGTTTCTCTGTCAGGGGTAGCCTTTGGTCTGGTTTTGGGAATTTCTCCAACTATTTCAACCATCGCTATTGTCTTAATCGCTGCGGTCTTTCTAGAGTATCTCCGGACAGTCTATAAGAACTTTATGGAAATCGGGACAGCCATCCTCATGTCAACAGGACTTGCGGTGTCACTGATTGTCATGAGTAAGGGGAAAAGTTCGAGCTCCATGAGTTTGGACCAATATCTCTTTGGTTCGATTGTAACCATTAGCCAGGAGCAGGTGGTATTCCTCTTTGCCATTGCTGCGGTCGTTTTGCTCTTGACTTTCTTATTCTTACGTCCCATGTACATCCTGACTTTTGATGAGGACACGGCCTTTGTGGATGGCTTGCCCGTTCGTACCATGTCTATCCTCTTTAACATGGTTACAGGGGTGGCCATTGCCCTTATGATTCCAGCTGCAGGAGCTCTTTTGGTATCGACCATTATGGTCTTGCCAGCTAGTATTGCCCTTCGTCTGGGGAAAAACTTTAAATCCGTTATGTTACTAGCCAGCGCTATTGGCTTTTTGGGAATGGTGGCAGGACTTTATATTTCCTACTATGCGGAAACACCTGCCAGCGCTAGTATCACCATTATCTTTGTAGCTGTCTTTTTGTTAGTCAGTCTACTGAAACGTTTTATCAAATAGGAGAATGAAATGAAAAAACTGAGCTTACTACTGGCTAGTCTATGTGCCCTGTTTTTAGTGGCTTGTTCCAATCAAAAACAGGCAGATGGGAAACTCAATATCGTAACAACCTTTTACCCTGTCTACGAATTTACCAAGCAAGTCGCAGGAGATACTGCTAATGTAGAACTTCTAATTGGTGCTGGTACAGAACCCCATGAGTACGAACCGTCTGCCAAGGCAGTTGCCAAAATCCAAGACGCAGATACCTTTGTCTATGAAAATGAGAACATGGAAACTTGGGTTCCAAAATTGTTAGAATCCTTGGATAAGAAAAAGGTGAAAACCATCAAGGCAACAGGTGATATGCTCCTCTTGCCAGGTGGTGAGGAAGAAGAGGAAGGGCATGATTATGGCGGTGAGGGACACCATCACGACTACGATCCCCACGTTTGGCTTTCACCAGCACGCGCCATCAAACTGGTAGAGCATATCCGTGACAGCTTGTCAGCAGATTATCCTGATAAAAAAGAGACTTTTGAAAAGAATGCGGCTGCCTATATCGAAAAATTGCAAGCCTTGGATAAGGCCTACACAGATGGTTTGTCTCAAGCCAAACAAAAGAGCTTTGTGACCCAGCACGCTGCCTTTAACTACCTTGCCTTGGACTATGGTCTCAAGCAAGTATCCATCTCAGGTCTCTCACCAGATGCAGAACCATCAGCAGCACGTTTGGCAGAATTGACAGAGTATATCAAGAAAAACAAGATTTCTTATATTTACTTTGAAGAGAATGCCTCTCAAGCCCTTGCCAATACCCTTTCCAAAGAAACGGGTGTCAAACTAGATGTGCTCAATCCGCTAGAAAGTCTGACAGAAGAAGCAACCAAGGCTGGTGAGGACTATATCTCTATCATGGAGAAAAACCTCAAGGCTCTCAAGCAGACAACAGATCAAGAAGGATCGGAAATTGAGCCAGAGAAGGAAGAAAACACTAAGACAGTTCACAATGGTTACTTTGAGGATGCAGATGTCAAAGACCGTACCTTGAGTGACTATGTAGGCAACTGGCAGTCGGTCTATCCTTTCCTTGAAGATGGGACCTTTGATCAAGTCTTTGACTACAAGGCTAAGTTGACTGGTAAGATGACCAAGGATGAGTATAAGGCTTACTATAGAAAAGGCTATCAGACAGATGTGACTAAGATCAACATCACGGATAACACTATGGAGTTTGTTCAAGGTGGTCAAAGCAAGAAATTCACCTATAAGTATGTCGGCAAGAAAATCTTGACTTATAAGAAAGGCAATCGTGGCGTGCGCTTCCTCTTTGAAGCGACAGATGCGGATGCTGGACAGTTCAAGTACGTTCAGTTTAGTGACCACAATATTGCCCCAGTTAAGGCAGAACATTTCCATATCTTCTTTGGAGGTACTAGCCAAGAAGCCCTCTTTGAAGAGATGGACAACTGGCCAACCTACTACCCAGATAACCTATCTGGCCAAGAAATCGCCCAAGAAATGTTAGCGCATTGATGCAAGAGAAGATCCCGCAAATCTGCGGGATTTTTTGCTAGAAACGATTATCTGAGTAGGTTGTGGGCGCTATAGTACTACAGCTGTGCTGTTCACAATGTGATAAAGAGGTCATTTTCTACTGGCTGATTCTCACTAGCTGGCGAATGCAAAAGCTACGATTGTACAAATTATAGAATCTTTTCAGGGGATTTAGGAAGGGAGCTTAGTCATATTGACGCTGCTATCGCTTTTTGTTATAGTCAAGGAGAGAGCGGTCTGGAACACTAGTTTATTCACAGTCTGTGGATAAGTCTAGGGGAAAATGACATATAACTCAGGGTGTTGAAGCACCCTGATACTAGTTCCGTACATTAGTAACTTGCTAGAGAGCTAGTAGAAACCCTAGTACAGAGCTGTTTGACAAAGGTCTGTTTAGGGGTGAAGGCCTCTAAGTCTAAGAGCTGGATTTTGGAGAAACTAGTTTTTAGGCATGTTTTCTTATCCACAAGTTGTGGATAATTTTGTGAACAAGAGAAAGAGATGTGAGATGATGACGAACATAAAACCGCATGGACCATTACCAAGTCAGGCCCAGCTGGATTATTTAGAGGATGAACTAGCTGCCTTTATCCATTTTGGTCCCAATACCTTTTATGACCAGGAATGGGGAAGTGGGCAAGAGGATCCTATGCGTTTTAACCCGACTAAGTTGGATGCGCGTGAATGGGTTCGAGTGCTTAAAGAAACGGGTTTTAAAAAGCTGATTTTGGTGGTGAAGCACCACGATGGCTTTGTTCTCTACCCGACAGCCCATACAGACTATTCGGTCAAGGCTAGCCCTTGGAGGGATGGAAAAGGGGACTTGCTCCTCGAGGTTTCCAAAGCTGCGACTGAGTTTGACATGGATATGGGAGTGTATTTGTCTCCTTGGGATACTCACAGTCCCCTCTATCACGTGGAGCGAGAAGCGGCTTACAATGCCTACTATCTGGCTCAATTGAAGGAAATCTTGTCAAATCCTGCCTATGGGAATGCCGGTAAGTTCACTGAGGTGTGGATGGATGGTGCTCGAGGCGAAGGGGCCCAGAAGATCAACTATAAGTTTGAGACCTGGTTTGAAACCATTCGTGACTTGCAGGGCGATTGTTTGACTTTCTCAACTGAGGGAACTAGTATCCGCTGGATTGGAAATGAACGGGGCTATGCAGGGGATCCCTTGTGGCAAAAAGTCAAGCCAGACCAGCTAGGAACAGAAGCGGAATTAGATTATCTACAGCACGGAGACCCCTTTGGGACGCTATTTTCCATCGGTGAGGCAGATGTTTCTCTTCGGCCAGGCTGGTTTTACCATGAGGATCAGGATCCCAAGTCTCTCGAGGAGTTGGTCGAAATCTACTTTCACTCGGTAGGGCGGGGAACTCCACTCTTGCTTAATATCCCACCGAACCAAGATGGCCTCTTTGATGAGAAGGATATCCAGCGTCTCTATGAATTTGCTACCTATCGTGACGAGCTCTATAAAGAAGATTTGGCTTTGGGAGGCAAGGTATCTGGCCCTGCTCTATCACCAGACTTTGCTTGTCATCATCTGATAGATGGACTAGAGACTAGTTCTTGGGCAAGTGATGCAGAGTTGCCAATCCAATTAGAGCTCGATTTAGGATCACCTAAAACTTTTGATGTGATTGAGTTAAGAGAAGATTTGAAGTTGGGGCAACGCATCGCTGCTTTCCATGTTCAGGTAGAGTTGGATGGTGCCTGGCAGGAGTTTGGCTCTGGTTATACTGTTGGCTACAAACGTCTCTTACGAGGATCAGTCGTTGAGGCGCAGAAGATACGCGTGACCATTACAGAGGCACAGGCTTTGCCTTTGTTGACCAAGATTTCACTCTATAAAACACCTACCTTGTCGAAAAAAGAAACTGTTCAGCAACTAGAGTTTTCAGAAAAAATTCTCGCTGTGACCAAGGGAGAAAATGTCCACTTTACAGTGAAGCGCATAGAATTTAGCAGTCCTTTAGAAGCTAAGATTTCGATTCAACCAGGGACAGGTGTGCATGGTGTCGCCTATCGGGACGAGATTCAAGTCCTTACGTTTCAAGCTGGTGAGACTGAAAAAAGGCTGACGCTACCAACCTTGTATTTTGCAGGAGATAAAAGCTTAGATTTTTATCTGAATTTGACAGTAGAGAGTCAGCTGGTTGACCAGCTTCAGGTCCAAGTTTCATAAAAGAAGAACCTTTGCGCGATGCAAAGGTTCTTTTGGTTAGGAGTGATTTGGTAGCCAGCTGAGGGTGAAGGTCAGTTGCTCAGCTTTCAAGAGGTCTTGGTGTTGAAGGCTAGATACTATGGTCTTGTCCAGTCGGCATTCTTTGACAAAGTTGAAATGGCTGTGGTTTTGCTCGGCATGGATATCCAGCCATTTATTTTCCTTAGCTAGGTGGATACGGAGGTGGTCAAAGAGAGGAATTCCGAGGTCGTAGCTTGATTTTCCTGGACAGGTCGGATAAAATCCCAGAGCCGACCAGATGTACCAAGCCGAGAGACTGCCATTGTCTTCGTCGCCAAGATAAGCTTCCCAGCTTGGGTGAAAGGCTTTTTGACGCAAGGTCTTGATGAGTAGAGCAGTGTAGTCAGGGTAGTTGCTGTAGCGAAAGAGATATGGAATGTGGAAGCTAGGCTGGTTAGAGATGGCGACTTGTCCAAAGGGAGCTGTTGCCATCTCGCTCATTTCATGAATCTCGTAACCATAGCCGGTGGTTTCAAAGAGAGGAGCGCCCTGACAGGCTTTCAAAAGATAGTGACTGAAGGCTTCTTTTCCACCCATAAGCTGGATTAAGCCAGGGATGTCGTGGAGGACGCCTAAAGTCGCTTGAATGGCAGAGCATTCGGCGTAGTCGCGTCCCCAACTATAGGGAGAGAAGTCAGGACGGAAGTTGCCTTGACGATCTCGCGCACGCATATAGCCTGTCTCAGAGTCAAAGAGATGACGGAAATTTTGAGAAGAAGTGTTATAAGTGTCAGCAATCTCTGTTTTCCCTAGTTTTTTGGAACAGCTGGCGATACAAAAGTCGCTATAGGCATAGTCAAGGGTGTGACTGACACTTTCGTGGTGGTCGGTAGAGAGATAACCTAATTCTTGGTATTGTGCCAAACCGTGACGACCATTGATGCCGAGAGGGTCGGATTTGGTGGCTGTTTCAAGCATGGCTTGGAGGAGTTCTTCTTCTAGGTCGGGGCCATATCCTTGCAGGCGCTATCTGCGATAATGCCGTCCAATAGAGTACCAGGCATCATACCACGTTCATCTGGAGCCAGCCATTTTGGAAGGAATCCAGTATCGCGGTAGCTATTGAGGAAACCTTCTAGAAAGCGGTGATAGTGTTCCGGTATGACAAGCGCAAAGAGGGGGAAGGTGGTGCGGAAGGTATCCCAGAAGCCATTATTGCTAAAGAGGACACCGGGCTTGACAGTACCAGTAGTCAGGTCCATATGGATGGCTTGCCCTGACTCGTTCACTTCATAAAAAGTCTGCGGGAAGAGGAAGAGTCTGTAGAGGCAGTGGTCAAAGAAGGTCCGGTCAGCCTCTCCTGTCTCTAGTATGTCAAAACGATGGAGGAGATTTTCCCAGTCCGCTTTCGCACTTGCTTTACAGCTATCAAAGTCCGTTTGAGGTAGATTAAGCAGAGCTTGAGAAGGCGATATGAAAGAAGTTGCTAGTTGAATCTCGGCTTGACTGCTTGCTAAGTCAATTCGCCAGTCTCCCTCTTCTTGTGTGACAGCAAGAATATCCGTATTTATTTGTAGGGCGGTGAAGAGTTTTAGCGTATTTTTGTTTGTCTCTGTTTTTCCCTCTTGACGCAGAGCAAGAGTCCGCTTATCTACTTGCTCTACGGTCAGTTCATCTCCTGCGTGAAGATAGAGGGAGAGGGCTTTGCCTTGCTTTTGCTCCAAACGAATAGAAGCACCGTAGCAAGTTGGAGTAAGCTGGCTTTCAATCTGATAGCGCAGGGAGAAAATCTTCAGATAATGAGGTTGGAAAGAGGCCTTATCCATATCATAGGAAGATTGGCGGTGGAAGAGGCTGTCTCCGCCCAGTTGGCCTGTGACAGGTGTCAGAAGCAGCCAAGAGTAGTCCCCAATCCAAGGACTGGGCTGGTGGGTTAATCGAATCCCCTGAAAGATGGGCAAATGCGGATCGAAAAACCAAGCTCCTTCCTGGTCACTGGTCTGGGGTACAAAGTAATTCATCCCAAAAGGAACGCCTGCGTAAGGCAGGGTATTTCCACGAGAAAAGGCATGCTTACTGGCAGTTCCAAAGCGGGTATCGATGGTTTCAAGTAGTGGTTTCATAGTCTTTCCTTTAGCTGTTTTTCTACATTATATCAGAAAAATGAGACCTTTAGATATGGGGTTCGAAAGTAAGCAATTTTGTAGAAAAATGACTATCATTTGTGTATGTATTTTCTGTCTCAAAAACTATATACTGAACATGAAACTTGTTTGAAAGAGGAAACTGCACGATGATTTATTCGAAAGAAATTGTTAGAGAATGGCTGGATGAAGTAGCAGAGCGGGCTAAGGACCATCCGGAGTGGGTGGATGTCTTTGAGCGTTGCTATACAGACACCTTGGACAATACGGTTGAGATCCTAGAAGATGGTTCAACCTTTGTACTCACAGGGGATATTCCTGCCATGTGGCTTCGGGATTCGACAGCCCAACTTAGACCCTACCTGCATGTGGCAAAAAAAGATCCTCTCTTGCGTCAGACCATTGCAGGTTTGGTCAAGCGTCAGATGACCTTAGTACTCAAAGACCCGTATGCCAACTCCTTTAACATTGAGGAAAACTGGAGGGGCCACCACGAGACTGACCACACAGACCTGAATGGCTGGATCTGGGAACGCAAGTACGAGGTGGACTCGCTTTGCTATCCTTTGCAGTTGGCTTATCTCCTCTGGAAAGAGACTGGCGAGACTAGCCAGTTTGATGAGACTTTTGTCGCAGCGACCAAGGAAATTCTTCACCTCTGGACTGTGGAGCAAGACCACAATAACTCTCCTTATCGTTTTGTCCGTGATACAGACCGCAAGGAAGATACTCTGGTAAATGATGGCTTTGGACCTGACTTTGCGGTGACAGGTATGACCTGGTCAGCTTTCCGACCGAGTGATGATTGTTGTCAGTATAGCTATTTGATTCCGTCCAATATGTTTGCTGTAGTTGTCTTGGGGTATGTGCAAGAAATCTTTGCAGCATTGGCCCTAGATGATAGCGAGAGTATTATTGCAGAAGCTAAGCGTCTCCAAGCAGAGATTCAAGAAGGCATCGAAAATTATGCCTACACCACCAATAGTAAGAGCGAAAAGATTTACGCCTTTGAAGTGGATGGTCTAGGAAATGCTAGCATCATGGATGATCCAAATGTACCTAGTCTGTTGGCTGCGCCGTATCTGGGGTATTGCGATGTTAACGATGAAGTCTATCAAGCCACTCGCCGTACCATTCTGAGCCCAGAAAATCCATATTTCTACCAAGGAGAATACGCTAGTGGTCTCGGAAGTTCTCATACCTTCTATCGCTATATCTGGCCCATTGCCCTTTCTATCCAAGGCTTGACAACAAGAGATAAGGCAGAGAAAAAATACTTGCTGGATCAGCTGGTTGCCTGCGATGGTGGAACAGGTGTTATGCATGAAAGCTTCCACGTGGATGATCCAGCGCTCTACTCACGTGAATGGTTCTCTTGGGCCAACATGATGTTCTGTGAATTGGTCTTGGATTACCTGGATATCCGCTAGTCAGTTCTTTAGTTAGATAGAAATAAAAATTTAAATTTAGAATGAGGTTTTACTTCATGGAAAATGTTGTTGTACATATTATCTCACATAGTCACTGGGATCGTGAGTGGTACTTGCCTTTTGAAAGCCACCGGATGCAGTTGGTGGAATTGTTTGACAATCTTTTTGATCTCTTTGAAAATGACCCTGAGTTCAAGAGTTTCCACTTGGATGGCCAAACCATTGTCCTGGATGACTATTTGGAAATTCGCCCTGAAAATCGCGATAAGGTTCAACGTTACATTGACGAGGGCAAACTTAAAATTGGTCCCTTTTACATCTTGCAGGATGACTACTTGATTTCAAGTGAAGCCAACGTCCGCAATACCTTGATTGGTCAAGCAGAATGTGCAAAATGGGGCAAATCCACTCAGATTGGTTACTTCCCAGATACCTTTGGAAATATGGGACAAGCTCCTCAAATCCTTCAAAAATCAGGTATTCACGTGGCAGCCTTTGGTCGTGGTGTCAAGCCGATTGGATTTGACAACCAAGTCCTCGAAGATGAGCAGTTCACATCCCAGTTTTCAGAAATGTACTGGCAAGGCGCGGACGGAAGTCGTGTTCTCGGTATCCTCTTTGCCAACTGGTATAGTAATGGGAATGAAATCCCAGTTGATAAGGACGAAGCCTTGGCCTTTTGGAAACAAAAATTGTCAGACGTGCGTGACTATGCTTCGACCAACCAATGGTTGATGATGAACGGCTGTGACCACCAGCCTGTACAGCGAAATCTGAGCGAAGCTATTCGTGTGGCCAATGAACTCTTCCCAGATGTGACCTTTGTGCATAGTTCCTTTGATGACTATGTTCATGCAGTAGAAAGTGCTCTACCAGAGCAGTTATCAACGGTTACAGGTGAGTTGACAAGTCAGGAAACAGATGGTTGGTACACGCTTGCCAACACTTCCTCATCACGCATTTACCTCAAACAATCCTTCCAAGAAAATAGCAATCTCCTAGAACAAGTAGTGGAGCCATTGACTGTCATCACTGGCGGGCACAACCATAAGGACCAGTTGACCTATGCTTGGAAAGTCCTTCTACAAAATGCGCCACATGACAGTATCTGTGGCTGTAGCGTGGACGAGGTTCACCGTGAGATGGAGACACGTTTTGCCAAGGTTAACCAAGTTGGAAATTTCGTTAAGACCAACCTTCTCAACGAGTGGAAGGGCAAAATTGCAACTCACGAAGCGCAAAGCGACCATCTCTTTACCGTCATTAACACAGGTTTGCATGACAAGGTTGATACGGTCAGCACCGTGATTGATGTGGCGACTTGTGATTTCAAGGAATTGCACCCAACAGAAGGCTATAAGAAGATGGCAGCCTTGACCTTGCCAAGATACCGTGTTGAAGATTTGGAAGGGCATGCTGTAGAAGCGAAAATCGAAGATTTGGGAGCTAACTTTGAGTATGATTTGCCAAAAGACAAGTTCCGTCAGGCTCGTATCGCTCGACAGGTGCGCGTGACAGTGCCTGTTCATCTGGCACCACTTTCTTGGACAACCTTCCAATTGCTTGAAGGAGAACAAGAACACCGTGACGGTATTTACCAAAATGGAGTGATTGATACGCCATTTGTAACGGTAAGTGTGGATGAAAACATCACGGTCTACGACAAGACAACTCATGAAGCTTATGAAGATGTTATTCGCTTTGAAGACCGTGGTGACATTGGAAATGAGTACATCTATTTCCAACCAAAAGGAACAGAGCCTATCTACGCAGAACTCAAAGGCTGTGAAGTCTTGGAAAATACAGCTCGTTTTGCCAAGATCTTGCTCAAGCATGAATTGACAATTCCAGTAAGTGCAGACGAAAAACTGGATGCGGAACAAAGAGGAATCATCGAGTTTATGACGCGCGAAGCTGGGCGCTCAGAAGAATTGATAACCCTTCCTCTGGAAACAGAAATGACCGTCTTTGTTGACAATCCACAAATTCGTTTCAAGACTCGCTTTACTAACACAGCCAAGGACCACCGTATCCGTCTCTTGGTTAAGACTCATAATACGCGTCCAAGCAATGACTCTGAAAGCATCTATGAGGTGGTGACACGACCAAATAAACCAGCTGCTTCTTGGGAAAATCCTGAAAATCCACAACACCAACAAGCCTTTGTCAGCCTTTATGATGATGAAAAAGGGGTGACAGTGGCAAATAAAGGATTGCACGAGTATGAAATCCTTGGAGACGATACCATTGCCGTGACCATTCTTCGTGCCTCAGGTGAGTTAGGTGACTGGGGTTACTTCCCAACACCAGAAGCTCAATGCTTGCGTGAGTTTGAAGTCGAGTTTGCACTTGAGTGCCACCAAGCAGGGGAACGCTTCTCAGCCTTCCGTCGTGCCAAAGCCTTCCAAACACCATTCACTAGTCTTCAAGTTGCTAAACAAGAAGGAAGTGTTGCAGCGACTGGTAGCCTCTTGAGCCATGCGGCGCTCAGCTTGCCACAAGTCTGCCCAACAGCCTTTAAGGTAGCTGAAAATGAAGAAGGGTATGTACTTCGTTACTATAATATGAGTCAAGAAAATGTGCGCATATCTGAACACCAACAAACCATTCTTGACTTACTTGAGCGACCTTATCCAGTTCATTCAGGACTATTGGCTCCACAAGAAATTCGCACAGAATTGATTAAAAAAGAAGACATTTAACAGTTTTAAAGTGTTTGATAACTAATGCTATGAGATAGAAAGGAGGGGCGAAAGAGTAAGGACTAATTACTGATTTGCCCCTTTTTTGGTGAAAATATGACGATTGCAACCATTGATATCGGAGGGACTGGGATTAAGTTTGCCAGTCTGACTCCTGATGGGAAAATACTGGATAAGACAAGTACCCCGACACCAGAAAACCTAGAAGATTTACTGGCATGGCTAGACCAACGTCTGTCGGAGAAAGATTATAAGGGCATTGCCATGAGCGTTCCAGGCGCGGTCAATCAAGAAACAGGTGTGATTGAGGGAATTAGTGCCGTACCTTATATTCACGGTTTTTCTTGGTATGAGGCCCTTGCTCATCATCAGCTGCCTGTCCATCTAGAAAATGATGCCAACTGTGTTGGACTTAGTGAACTGCTGGCTCACCCAGAGATTGAAAATGCAGCCTGTGTCGTGATTGGGACAGGAATTGGCGGAGCTATGATTATCAATGGAAAACTTCACCGTGGTCGCCACGGCTTGGGAGGAGAGTTTGGCTACATGACAACTATTGCACCAGCTGAAAAACTCAACAACTGGTCGCAACTAGCGTCAACTGGAAATATGGTGCGCTACGTGATTGAAAAATCTGGTCAGACTGACTGGGACGGACGCAAGATTTATCAAGAGGCCGCAGCTGGCAATGCTCTTTGTCAAGAAGCTATTGAGCGCATGAACCGTAATCTGGCGCAAGGTTTGCTCAATATCCAGTATCTCATCGACCCAGATGTCATTAGTCTGGGAGGCTCCATCAGTCAAAACCCAGATTTTATCAAAGGTGTCAAGAAGGCTGTCGATGAATTTGTCGATACCTACGAAGAATACGCGGTCGCACCAGTTATCCAGGCATGCACCTATCACGCAGATGCCAATCTCTACGGTGCCCTTGTCAACTGGCTACAGGAGGAAAACCAATGGTAACATTTACAGGACTTAGTCCCAAACAAACTCAGGCAATCGACTTGCTGACAAAGCGTATCTCTTTACCAGATGTTGAAGTTGCAGTCACTCAGTCTGACCAAGCCTCGATCTCTATCAAGGGTGAAGGTGGACACTATCAACTAACCTATCGCAAACCTCACCAACTCTACCGCGCCTTGTCCTTGTTAGCAACAGCTCTAGCAGAAGGTGACAAGGTAGACCTTGAAGAACAAGCTGCTTACGAAGATTTGGCCTACATGGCGGACTGTTCTCGCAATGCCGTGATCAATGTCGCATCTACCAAGCAGATGATTGAGGTCTTGGCTCTCATGGGCTACTCGACCTTCGAGCTCTACATGGAAGACACCTATCAGATTGAGGGGCAGCCTTATTTTGGTTACTTCCGTGGCGCCTACTCAGCAGAGGAGTTGCAGGAAATCGAAGCCTATTCCCAGCAGTTTGATATGACCTTTGTGCCTTGTATCCAGACCTTGGCCCACTTGTCAGCCTTTGTCAAATGGGGTGTTAAGGAAGTGCAAGAACTCCGTGATGTGGAGGACATTCTCCTCATCGGAGAAGAAAAGGTGTATGACCTGATTGATGGCATGTTTGCCACTCTATCTAAACTGCAGACTCGCAAGGTCAATATCGGGATGGACGAGGCTCACTTGGTTGGCTTGGGACGCTACCTCATCTTGAACGGTGTTGTAGACCGTAGTCTCCTCATGTGTCAACACTTGGAGCGCGTGCTGGATATTGCAGACAAGTATGGTTTCCATTGTCAGATGTGGAGTGATATGTTCTTTAAACTCATGTCAGCGGATGGCCAGTACGATCGTGACGTGGAGATTCCAGAGGAAACTCGTGTCTACCTAGATCGTCTCAAAGACCGTGTAACCTTGGTTTACTGGGATTATTATCAGGATAGCGAGGAAAAATACAATCGCAATTTCCGCAACCACCACAAGATTAGCCAAGATATTGCCTTTGCAGGTGGTGCTTGGAAGTGGATCGGTTTCACACCCAACAACCATTTCAGCCGTCTTATTGCTATGGAGGCTAACAAGGCCTGTCGTGCCAATGATATCAAAGAAGTCATCGTGACGGGTTGGGGGGACAATGGTGGAGAAACTGCTCAGTTCTCTATCCTACCAAGTCTGCAAATCTGGGCAGAACTCAGCTACCGCAATGATCTAGACCGTTTGTCTGCTCACTTCAAGACCAATACAGGTCTGTCAGTTGAGGACTTTATGCAGATTGACCTTGCCAATCTCTTGCCAAACTTGCCAGGTAATCTCAGTGGTATCAATCCCAACCGCTATGTCTTTTATCAGGATGTTCTCTGTCCGATTCTTGACAGACACATGACACCTGAACAAGACAAACCGCACTTTGCTCAGGCCGCTGAAACGCTTGCTGAAATCAAAGAAAAAGCAGGTGCCTACTCTTACCTCTTTGAAACTCAGGCCCAGTTGAATGCTATTTTAAGTAGTAAAGTGGATGTGGGACGTCGACTTCGCCAGGCTTACCAAGCAGGTGATAAAGCAAGCCTGCAAGCAATCGCCAGAGAAGAATTACCAAAACTCAGAAGTGAGATTGAAACTTTCCACAAACTCTTTAGCCAACAATGGCTGAAAGAAAACAAGGTCTTTGGTTTGGATACGGTTGATATCCGTATGGGCGGACTCTTGCAACGGATCAAGCGAGCAGAAAGCCGCATCGAGGCTTATCTGTCTGATCAGATTGACCGCATCGAAGAATTAGAAGTTGAAATCCTTCCATTTAACGATTTTTATGGAGACAAGGACTTTGCAGCCACAACAGCCAACCAGTGGCATACCATTGCGACCGCATCGACGATTTATACGACTTAATACTCTTCGAAAATCTCTTCAAACCACGTCAGCTTCGCCTTGCCGTATAGATGTTACTGACCTCGTCAGTTTTATCTGCAACCTCAAAGCAGTGCTTTGAGCAGCTTGCGGCTAGCTTCCTAGTTTGCTCTTTGATTTTCATTGAGTATAAAAACAAGAACAGTGTCCCTTGTTCAGAGTGTTTCTCGTGAAACCTATTTCTTATAAAAAACTTCTCCACAAAAAATAATTTGTGGAGTTTTTTCTATAATTAGTAGTTTAACCTAGCCTTCAAATAGGAGTATACTAATAATGTAATCGTTATCAAACCTAAAAATTCGATGAAATCAGTTTTTAGGAATAAAAAGGGAGGAAATTATGAAAAAGTTTTCAAAGACCTTGAGAGATAACTGGATCTTTCTCTTGATGGTTTTACCAGGGGCACTCTGGTTGATTCTATTCTTTTACATTCCAGTATTTGGGAATGTGGTCGCCTTTAAAGACTACCATATGACCAGTAATGGTTTCATAGATAGTATTGTGAATAGTAAATGGGTCGGGTTAGATAATTTCAGATTCTTGTTTAGTTCAAAAGATGCCTTTATCATCACTCGAAATACCGTTCTTTATAATCTCGGCTTTATCTTTATCGGTTTGATTGTATCAGTAGGGATTGCCATCATCCTCAGCGAGCTCCGCTCTAAGAGAATGGTTAAGATTTTCCAAACGTCTATGTTGTTCCCTTACTTCCTGTCATGGGTTATCATTAGTTTCTTTACAGATGCCTTCCTAAACATTGACAAAGGGGTCTTCAACCATTTCCTAACATCCATTGGCATGAAGGAAGTCAACTTCTACGCTGACTTAGGCATTTGGCCATACCTTCTCCTTTTCCTAGGTATTTGGAAAGGCTTTGGATATAGCAGTGTCATGTACTATGCGACAATCATGGGGATTGATCCAACCTACTACGAAGCAGCAACAGTGGACGGGGCTAGCAAGTGGCAACGCATTCGCAACGTAACCATTCCTCAGTTGACTCCACTTGTGACAGTCTTGACCATCCTTGCAGTCGGAAATATCTTCCGTGCAGACTTCGGTCTCTTCTATCAAATCCCACACAATGCTGGTCAGCTCTACAATGTAACCAACGTTTTGGACGTGTATGTCTTTAATGGTTTGACTCAGACAGCAGATATCGGTATGGCTTCAGCAGCCGGTCTTTACCAATCCGTAGTCGGTTTGATTCTGGTTATCCTATCAAACTTGCTTGCAAGACGAGTCGATCCAAACTCAGCTTTGTTCTAGAAAGGAGGAGAATATGGCAGAAAAGAAAATTAAAAAAGAAAAAATCGATAATGTCGGCATTCACTCCTTCAGTAAGAAAGCAGATATCTTCTTTAGTATTATCTCTGGTTTGATCGCTCTTTCTTGTATCTTGCCCTTTATCTTCGTTATCATCATTTCGGTGACAGATGAAAAGAGCATCCTCCAGTATGGATATAGCTTTTTCCCTTCGAAATTTGGTGTAGATGGATTCCAGTTTCTAGCTCAGTTTAAAGATAAGATCCTCCAAGCGCTCTTTATCTCAGTTTTTGTAACTGTAGTCGGAACAGTGACCAACGTCTTCATCACAACCACTTATGCCTACGCCATCTCACGGACAACCTTTAAGTACCGCAGATTCTTTACGATTTTCGCTCTTCTTAGTATGTTGTTCAATGCTGGTTTGGTACCAGGCTATATCGTGGTCACTCGCCTGCTTCAACTTGGTGATACCGTTTGGGCCTTGATTGTTCCAATGCTTCTCTCACCATTCAACATCATCTTGATGCGTTCCTTCTTCAAGAAGACCATTCCAGAAGCCATTCTCGAATCTGCTCGTATCGATGGTGCCAGTGAAGCTCGGATCTTCTTCCAGATTTGTTTGCCCTTGTCACTTCCAGGTATCGCAACCATCACGCTTTTGACAGCTCTTGGTTTCTGGAACGACTGGTTCAACGCCCTTCTTTATATCAAGAGTGACAACTTGTATCCATTGCAATATTTGCTTATGCAAATCCAACAAAATATGGACTACATTGCAAAAGCAGTCGGTCTATCTGGCCAACTGGGAGTTGCTCTACCGAAAGAAACAGGTCGTATGGCCATGGTTGTTGTTGCAACCCTTCCAATCGCGATTCTGTATCCATTCTTCCAACGCTACTTTGTTAAAGGTTTGACCATCGGTGGTGTGAAAGAATAGCACTTGCTGAGAAACACCGTTTCTCCCTTCCTAACTTCATCTTAGTGACTGAAGTAAAGATCATTAAATCGTTTATAAATTTAAAAACAAAAAAGGAGTTTTTATCATGAAAAACTGGAAAAAATATGCTTTTGCATCTGCTAGTGTAGTCGCTTTGGCTGCTGGTCTCGCTGCTTGTGGAAACCTTACAGGTAATAACAAAAAAGCTGCTGACTCAGCTTCAGGTGAAAAAACTGTTATCAAAATGTACCAAATTGGTGACAAACCAGATAACTTGGATGAATTGCTAGAAAATGCTAACAAAATCATCGGTGAAAAAGTTGGTGCCAAATTGGATATCCAATACCTCGGATGGGGTGACTATGATAAGAAAATGTCTGTTATCACATCATCTGGTGAAAACTATGATATCGCATTTGCATCTAACTATGTCGTAAATGCTCAAAAAGGTGCCTATGCTGACTTAACAGAATTGTATAAAAAAGAAGGAGCAGAGCTTTACAAAGCACTTGACCCAGCTTACATCAAAGGGAACACTGTAAACGGTAAGATCTATGCAGTACCAGTTGCAGCTAACGTTGCATCATCTCAAAACTTTGCCTTCAACGGAACACTTCTTGCTAAATACGGTATCGATATTTCAGGTGTAACTTCATACGAAACACTTGAGCCAGTCTTGAAACAAATCAAAGAAAAAGCTCCAGATGTAGTACCATTTGCGGTTACGAAGAACTTTATCCCATCTGATAACTTTGACTACCCAGTACCAAACGGACTTCCATTTGTTATCGACCTTGAAGGAGACACTACTAAGATCGTAAACCGTTACGAAGTGCCTCGTTTCAAAGAACACTTGAAGACTCTTCACAAATTCTATGAAGAAGGATACATTCCAAAAGACGTAGCAACAAGCGACACCTCATTTGACCTTCAACAAGATACTTGGTTCGTTCGTGAAGAAACAGTAGGACCAGCTGACTACGGTAACAGCTTGCTTTCACGCGTTGCGAACAAAGACATCCAAATTAAACCAATCACTAACTTTATCAAGAAAAATCAAACAACACAAGTTGCCAACTTTGTTATCTCAAACAACTCTAAGAACAAAGAAAAATCAATGGAAGTGTTGAACCTCTTGAACACGAACCCAGAACTCTTGAACGGCCTTGTTTACGGTCCAGAAGGCAAGAACTGGGAAAAAATTCAAGGTAAAGAAAACCGTGTACGCGTCCTTGATGGCTACAAAGGAAATACTCACATGGGTGGATGGAACACTGGTAACAACTGGATTCTTTACATCAACGAAAACGTTACAGACCAACAAATCGAAGATTCTAAGAAACAATTGGCAGAAGCTAAAGAATCTCCAGCACTTGGATTCATCTTTAACACTGACAATGTGAAATCTGAAATCTCAGCAATTTCTAACACAATGCAACAATTCGATACAGCTATCAATACTGGTACTGTAGACCCAGATAAAGCAATCCCAGAATTGATGGAAAAATTGAAATCTGAAGGTGCCTACGAAAAAGTATTGAACGAAATGCAAAAACAATACGACGAATTCTTGAAAAACAAAAAATCATAAGATTGATTGATTTCGTGTATTCATTCCTAATTCCTAAAAATGTGATCACTGCCTTCCCTAGTTCTCTAGGGGAGGTAGTGATTTTTAGGATGTAAAAATGAAAACAGTGGTTCTGAGGGTTTATGCGATGTGATACACATACATCTATAGGGGATTTATTATGAAAAAATATCGTTTTCTTTTCAAAATGAGTGCTGTCTTCTCTTACCTATTTTTCGTATTTGGTCTTTCTCAGCTGACGCTTATTGTCCAAAACTATTGGCAATTTTCTTCCCAGATTGGCAATTTCTTCTGGATTCAAAATATCTTGAGTTTGCTATTTAGCGGAGTCATGATTTGGATTCTGGTTAAGACAGGCCATGGTTATCTCTTTCGCATTCCAAGAAAAAAATGGCTTTGGTATTCGATTTTGACAGTATTAGTGGTAGTGCTCCAGATCTCTTTTAACGTTCAGACAGCTAAACATGTTCAGTCAACTGCGGAAGGTTGGGCTGTACTGATTGGTTATAGTGGGACTAACTTTGCAGAGCTAAGTATCTATATAGCCCTGTTCTTTCTGGTTCCACTGATGGAAGAATTGATCTATAGGGGTTTGTTGCAACATGCTTTCTTTAAACATTCGAGATTTGGCCTTGATTTGCTTCTTCCTTCCATTTTGTTTGCTCTTCCTCATTTTTCAAGTCTGCCTAGTCTGTTAGATATTTTCGTTTTTACAACATCTGGAATCATCTTTGCTGGTTTGACCCGCTATACCAAGAGCATCTATCCTTCCTATGCAGTGCATGTGATCAATAATATTGTAGCGACCTTGCCATTTTTGCTGACTTTTTTACATAGGGTGTTTGGGTAAAATATTAGCATGAGAGTTAGGGATTATAGTTTTTCAATTTATAAGCGAATTTCAGGAGGGAAATGAGTATGACACCATTAAAATGGTTTGCTGGAGGAAGTGAAAGACGTTGTGAAGCGATGACCATCATTGATTATCTATTGGAAGATATAAAGGCTGCGCCTCAACTTGCTCCCCTGAAAAATCAGTTAGTGATTTATAAAAAACGATTAGAGGATGATGGAACCTCTACTCCATTTATTCTGAGCCAAATGAACGTTGACATCTCACGTGTGTTAATTGATAACAATCTGGGTTTGTCAGAAAGTCAAGCGAAGCAAATCAAAAAATTGAGAGAATTATCTGCGATTCGGTATGGTTACTGATGAAGTGCAGGGGTAGGACTCTTTCTACAATTTCCGGTCAAATAAATTGCATTCGTTTTCCCAAGTGGGTATACTAGTATAGTTGAATGAAAAATTCTGAAAATTTAAGAATAGAAAAGAGAACAAATCTTATGGCAAAAGATATTCGTGTCTTACTTTACTACCTTTATACTCCAATTGAAAACGCAGAGCAATTTGCTGCAGATCACTTGGCTTTCTGTAAATCAATCGGTCTCAAAGGCCGTATCCTAGTCGCTGACGAGGGGATTAACGGGACTGTTTCAGGTGACTACGAAACAACTCAAAAATACATGGACTACGTTCACAGCCTCCCAGGCATGGAAGACCTCTGGTTCAAGATTGACGAAGAAAATGAACAAGCCTTCAAGAAGATGTTTGTTCGCTACAAGAAAGAAATTGTCCACCTTGGTTTGGAAGACAACGATTTTGACAACGACATCAACCCACTTGAAACGACGGGTGCTTACTTGTCTCCAAAAGAGTTCAAAGAAGCCCTTCTTGACGAAGATACAGTGGTTCTTGACACACGTAACGATTATGAGTACGACCTAGGACATTTCCGTGGGGCTATCCGCCCAGACATCCGCAACTTCCGTGAGTTGCCACAATGGGTTCGTGACAACAAGGAAAAATTCATGGACAAGCGTGTCGTGGTTTACTGTACAGGTGGCGTTCGCTGTGAGAAATTCTCAGGCTGGATGGTTCGTGAAGGTTACAAAGATGTCGGCCAATTGCACGGAGGAATCGCAACTTACGGTAAAGATCCAGAAGTTCAAGGTGAGCTTTGGGATGGGAAAATGTACGTCTTTGACGAGCGTATCGCCGTTGATGTTAACCATGTTAACCCAACCATCGTAGGGAAAGACTGGTTTGATGGAACACCATGTGAACGCTATGTCAACTGTGGCAATCCCTTCTGTAACCGTCGTATCCTAACATCAGAAGAAAATGAAGACAAGTACCTTCGTGGATGTTCACACGAGTGTCGTGTTCACCCACGCAACCGCTACGTCTCAGAAAATGAATTGACACAAGCAGAAGTTGTTGAGCGCCTAGCAGCTATCGGTGAAAGCTTGGATCAAGTCGCTACTGTATAACATCAAACAGCTCCTCAGGGGCTGTTTTTCTATGCTTTTTATCTAAAAATCTAAAATTTGTTTCTGTATCTTTCAGGAAAATAGGGTATACTATATGTAAACGATTTCAAAGGAGGCCAGTTATGGCGAAAACATTTTTTATCCCAAATAAAGAAAGCATTCTAGGACAACAGGAGGTCTTGACTGCCAAGTCCATCTTGGCCTTAGTGGAGGGTTTGGAGTCACATAGTTATGATGCGGTCTATCTCCGTCAGCCCCTCAATCGTCTCGAATACATGGAGTGTGGGATTGTAGGTCAGTCACAATTTCTCTTCAAGGTGAACTATGCGGATAGTCGAAAAGGCTATCAAGTGGTGATTCCAGACTTCCTTACTAGAGCGGACTGGGAGATTGTAGAAGCTCTCCTCCAAGCCCTATCGAGCAAGTTGGGGCAAGCGGTAGAAGGGATAGAAGGATTTGACTTTGAAGCCTATTTCCGACAAATAGTTCAGAATTATCTAGCTGACAAAGCGGCTCGTCTAGTATACTGCCAAGGGCTCTTGTCCCCTATCTATCTCAACAAGGAATACCTCGAGAGCTTTTTGGCTGAGGATGGATTGGCACGTTTTGAAGAGCTGGTCAAGAAAGTTCAAGGCTCTGATGCCTACCTTGCCAGTGTGAAATTTTACCCAGACGCCGAAGGCAAGGTACACGGTATCTACCACCTAGCCCAAGGAGTCAAGACGATTTTGCCAAAGGAACCCTTTGTACCGGCGCACTATACTGAGCAGCTAGCAGGCAAGGAACTTGTTTGGGAGATTGACCTAGTGGCGATTTCTGGTGATGGTTCAAAAGCCGAAGACTACGAATCCATCGCTCGCTTGGATTATGCAAAATTCCTAGAGTCACTACCAGAAGCATTTTACCACCAACTAGATGCCAATCAATTAGAAGTACAACCTATCCTAGGACCAGATTTTGAAGGATTGGCAACTATCAAGTAGACATTGTTCAAAAAAGAGTAAGCATAAAAATCCCTGTCATTAACAAATGGCAGGGATTTTGGTTAAAAGAATGTCAGGATGCGAAGGTAGTCCACTGTCAGCGCAAGCTCTGCAATGAAGAAGGGTAAGAGAATAGCGCCATCAAGTAAGACAGCTAGCAAGAAACGATAAAATGGGTCAAGGCTACTGGTCTTACTTGGCTTACTAATCACAAAGAGATTTCCAAGGGCAAAGATGGCCATGCTTAGAAGAGTGAGGATGCCAGCAAATCGTAAGCCACCAAAGAGTGCAAAGAAACTTGCTAGAGCGGTTAGGACAAGTGGGATAGCAAAGAGTCGGCTGTAACGATCGCAAGCTTCTTGGAATGTGAAGTCGCTCTCCTGATCCAGCACACGTCGGACAGTAAAGCCTCCCAAAATGATGGAAAAGTAAAATAGAGCGCTAGCGACCAAGATGGAGAGTCCAGCAAAGAGATTTAAAGGAGGGAGCTGGTTAGGAGAACTATTGGCAATAGACGCCATATAGCCGTAGTAGAGGTGTTTGATATGATAGATACTAAAGAAAAGGTTAATTGAGGATAGCAAAGTGAGCAGGGCAAAGACACTGTAACGGTGCTTTTGGTCCGTAGTCTTGCTGGCAGTTGGTTCTTGGATAGCATCCAGTAGCCAAGTCCAAAATAGTGCGATTTCTTCTTTGAACCGGGCAGTTTTACGAGGGTCAATATCTGGGATATAGGGGCTTTCTAAAGCCTTGCTGAGGATACTTTTCTCTTTTGCAGGGGTTTCTTGCTTGTGTTCCTCTTCAGCTTTCCCTTCTCCCTCTTCCTCGGTTTGGGCTTCTTCTATCGTTTCGGGAGCTTCCTCCTCATGCTTTTCCGACTCTTTAGGTGAGATAGGAGTTTCTTCGCTTGCTTGTGGTTCAGTCTCCACAGTTTCCGAAGTCTCTGGTTGGTCGGGCTGGATTTCTGATTTCGTCTGAGGTGATTTCTTCTCAAGATCGGCACTTTCAAACCATTCTTGTGTCATGGTGGAACCTCCTTTTTTTATGGTCGTTTCTATCTTTAGCCTAGCAGATGAAAGCGTTTTTGTCAATGGTTTCTAGACGGAGCAGAGTGCTCTTCTTTAGGTAGGTAGATATCTTGGTTGGCTTTTGCAATGAGTAGATCTTTGATATCTGCTTTTTCAGTTTTATAAGGGTTGGCAAGTTGATTCTCTTTTTGTCCACGATGTTCTTCTTTGGGTTTATGATAGATACCACCATGTTGAGAAGAAAGATCTAGATTGATACGGTCAGTCTCTTTCTGGGAGAGAATGAGGTTTAGAGTGGAATGGGCCTCTAGCTCAACCTTGCCGTGGACCTTGATATTCTCAGCATAGATGTGTTCCCTTTCCGTCTTGACCTGGCTATCTGTCAATTCGGTATCAAAGATATTGATGATATGAGGTGTCGTTAGCGTGCTGTTCTTGATAGAACTTTCTGTTAGTCTTAAGAGATAGCCTTTTGTTTTGATTGTCGCATTTTCAAGATTGGCTTGACGAATATTGGTTTGTCCACGATTGGCTGAGACGGTGATAGCTTGCAGTCTTCTTCCTTTAGGGAGGGAGAGAATGACTTCGTCAAAACGGTGAGAATAACTGCTGGCAATACGAAGTAGGCCTTCGATTCCTGAACCGAGAAAGCGATGTTGGGAGGCTTGTTTGTCAGTGACGCTTAGTGTTTTGTCACTCATGCCAGTAGTCAAATCGTGACGACCAGACACGGAAGGATGATAGGTGATGTGAATCTTGTCATCTACAGACTCTGTGATGGTTAGGCTGTGCTCTTCAAGGGTCAAATCAAGTTTTTCCACTTCATTTCCAAAGGTCACTTCTTCGATACGATTGTCATAGACGGGGTCTTTTGACATGGCAAGCAAACTTTGAATACCATTGGACTGGGCGCCTACAATGATCATGATAAAACCGAGGATTGTAGAAACCACACCAAAAATGAGAAATCCTTTTGTCAATTTACGCATGTCTGTCACCTCTCTTTCCTTTTTTAAGAATCCATTGCACCAAGCGGACGATCAGGAGGCCAAAGAAACGAGCTACATAGGAGATACCCAGTAGAACAAGAGAAGAAGCACCGATAGAAAGCAAACCGGCCCCAAAAATCAAGATAAAGGCAGATTTGGCTTCGACTAGGACGCTAAAGCTCTCTACGATAAAGAGTCCACCTAGCAGGATACCCGTCACAGAGACGGTAAAGAAGGCTAGAATGACGGAGGCAGCCGCGATAATAATACCGATGATGGCCATGAGGATGCCAATCCCGACCGGAATTCCGATAGGAGCTACTAGCAGGGCCAGGAGGGCAATATGTAGCAGTTGGCGGTCATTCTTTTGAGCAGGGGCTTCATTGACTTTTTTATCGAGAAGATCAGAGAGGACATCATGGGCAGCTTCTTTTGGAGTGCCTAGACTGGCAATGAGTTCCTCTTCGCCCTCTGGGCCTGCATCGTCAAATAGTTCCTTAAAGTAGTCCATAGCTTCAATGCGGTCAGCTTCGGGCAGTTTATGGAGATAGGTTTCTAACTGAGTCAGATAGTCAGTTCTTGTCATGGCGGATACTCCCTTCTATGATGCCGTTGACGGTGTCGGTATAGAGCGTCCACTCTTCCTTTAGAGTAACGAGCTGCTCTACGCCCCGATTGGTCAAGGAATAGTATTTGCGCATACGCCCCTGAAACTCTCTAGAGTAGGTGGTCAGAAAGCCACTGGCTTCCAATTTTTTGAGAATGGGATAGAGCGTAGATTCTTTGATATTGGCGATGAGCTTAATGGTTTGACTAATCTCATAACCATAAGAATCCCCCTGCTCCAGTACAGCCAAGATGAGAAACTCGATCAAGGCAGAGGATGTTGGGAAGTACATGGGAAACCTCCTTAATATTATATAAAAATTTTATATATACTCTTTTCAAATATATTGTATCTCAAGTTGAAAGCCCTGTCAAGAAATATGTGTAAAAATTTTACATATAAAAAAACTCCTAGTAAAAACTAGAAGTTTAAGGGATTTTATCAGCCTTTATCTAAATTTTATCGTAGATTTCTTATACTTAATTTCCTTATCTAAAAGTTTTAATAAAGGAGTCACGTACTCAGGATTCGGAAACTTAGGACCGAAAATGATCTCACCGATTTGAATGGAATTTTTTCGTTCTACATAAAGTTTACCTACTCCAGAAGTTTTATCAATTTTGATTTCCTTATTGCTAGGATCTAGGTTGGAATAGCGTAAGATACGAAGTTCGTTTTCATATTTGTAATCGACAGATTTAAATAAGTAGCGAATCTCTTCTATACACTCAGCAATAGCATCTTGATAGTTCTTCTCCGTAACTTTTGAACCACTATCTAGTTTTTTCTTTAAACTATTCAACATTTTTGCTAAATCTTCTATTTCGGACTTACTAAATAGTTCAGTTTGCTCAAGTTCTATATCTTCACCTATATTTTTAACGTAGGCTATTCTATAGAGATAATCACTATCCCCTTTTGGTACATTCTCTTTTTTTTCAGATTTCGACCTTTTTTCTTCATCTTTAACAGCTACAGTTGGTTTAATATTATTTAATTCATTTGGCGAGCCTTTTAAATCGTACGATAGAGTAGATTCTATCTTACTCATTGTCTCTACTAAGGGGATGGCCTCTTTACGCCAAGAAACATCATTGAAGGAAGTAAATCTAGAAAAATCATCTTCACGAAGTACCAGACAAACACCTTTAGCATCATCACCATACTGGGACCACATGGCCAGATCATCCGTTTTGTTTGTAAAACTCATTAAAAACCATGAGCTTGGTTCTAAGATATCTCGTCTATCTAAGCCTAATATCTTTTCTATGACGATTCCTTCCTCAGGATCATTCATATAATTTGCATTATACAAGCGAGTTTTTCCAGATACTGAAAAATCCTCCTTATCAGTCCTCTCTTGATCTAACATAATTTGGAGAGTGCTCCCCTTGGTGTAATGGCCAAATTTAAGCTCCTGATTTTTATCTTCACCTTTTAGCCCAAGGTGATACTTGATTTTTTGAACAAGTTGATAAATAGATAGCAAGTTCTTTAGTTCACTCGAGTCTTCTTTATAATGCTTTGCCCATGTTTGTAAAACAGCATATTTAGTATTCTTTAAAAGACCTTCTCTTAGGATAAAGTTGAATAGCTTGTACTCATCACTGTCACAAACATTATCATTACTAAAAAATAAATCATCAAAATTTTGTAACATAAATTTGGAAAATTGTTCATAGAGATTTTTAATTGTCTCTGTGGTTTGAAGACGTTCACTTAACTCTTTTTGGTGTTCAAATAAGCTTGCTAAGACCATACTATATATAAAAGCAATTTCTTCAGATTCTTGGAAGGGTTCATGTTCATGCAATTCCTTTAATTTCTTAGCAGTAGCCTCCCACTCATTCAACACAGTTTGCTCGGTTGATAAATTGAACAAAATCATAGCATACTGCAAAGCAATATCAGGCGATTCAGGGAATTGTTGCTGCACGACTTGTAATTTCTCAGCAGTAGTCTCCAATTCTTTCAATTCAGTCTGCTTGCTTGATAAGTTAACCAAAATCATGGCATACAGCAAAGCTATATCATGTGAATCATAGAATTGTTGTTGCACGATTTGTAATTTCTCAGCAGTAGTTTCCAGCTCTTTCAATTCAGTCTGCTTGGTTGATAAATTGAATAAAATCATAGCATACTGCAAAGCAATATCAGGCGATTCAGGGAATTGTTGCTGTACGACTTGTAATTTCTCAGCAGTAGTTTCC